>CALJGH010000192.1 GCA_938073925.1 uncultured Nitrospinaceae bacterium | reverse complement strand
CTGATTCTCAGCGCACTGAAAAAGGGGGCGCTGGCAGCAAAGGTCTGTGGTGCAGGCGGCGGAGGTTGCGTGGCCTACATCGTCCCACCTGGTAAAAAACAACTTATCGTCGATGAATTAGATCTCCAAGGCGGCAAAGTATTGCCATTCCAATTTGTTTCCCGCGGGCAAGTGACCAGCCATCAAAAGCAATAGCTCCATTCCTTTACTGCAGTACCTTCCATTTAGCTTTATAGGCCCCTATTCTACTCGGGCGTGGCTCTCGGTAGAGGGCGGAAGACGACTATCAGGAGAGGAAGCAGAGTGAGGGCTCCTAGCAAGGCGATTATCATTGCTGCCCCTGTCAACAATCCGAAATAGATAGTGGGCATGAATTCGGAAAGTGCGAGAATCGAAAAACCCAGAGTGATAGTCACAGAAGTATAGTACATGGCTTTGCCGATGCTTCCATGGCAGCGGTCCATCGTCGCCAGATAGTTTTGATCCACTTTAAATTCTGTTTGAAAGCGATGGATATAGTGAATTGTATCGTCCACCGCTATTCCTACGGTAATAGCCGCAATGGTTATGGTCATCATGTCGAGTGGAATCCCCAACCAGCCCATAAGGCTCAGCACAGTTCCTGCCGCCAGAAGATTAGGGACGATCCCTATCAGCGCAAGGGAAAAACTTTTGAACAAAATCATGAACATAAACATGATAGCGAAAAAGACCACACCGATAGTAAGAATTTGTGATCGGTAAAGACTCTGCAACATATTGTTGTACAACACAACCATCCCGGTAAACTGGATGGTTTCCGGGGCAAATTTTAACTCTTCTACCAAATGGTGCCGAATTTTTTCGATAAGGTCAGAACGGCGCAAGTTGGGGTTTGATTCGATCAACCTCATGTTGATATGAATCTGGTTGGCATCTTTCGACAAATAGGGATTCACCAAAGAGTCTTTGACATTTTCCGGCATGAGTTTTCGAATAAGAACCAGATCATAGTCATCGGGTTTTCTACCCTTGTCCAGTTGTGTAAAAACCTTGATCAATGTTGAAATGGATTGCACCTTCCCAACTTCCGGCAGGCTTTCCAAATAATCGTGAATTTTTTCAACGCGATCAAGCATATTGGAATTGAACCAATAATTTATTTCAGCCGTATCTCCTTCATCTGCAAAAGGGTCGTCAAAGGCTTCCTCATCTTTGCTTTGTTCGGCTTCTTTAAGGTAATCAAAGTACTTTTGGTCCGGATTCATCACGATATTCAAGGGAGTGGTGCCGCCCAACTGCCGATCGATGATTTCCATTCCCTTGTAAATTTCAGTATTGCTTTTAAAATGATCGATAAACCGATTCTCTACTTCCAGTTTTGAAATACCTATTGCACTGACCACGGCCAGCAATACGGCCCCAAAAAGAATCATTTTATGATGGCGATTCGTAAATGCCGCAATAGACAAGGTGAAACTCTGGGAACTGTCTTTCCCTAAACCTGGTGCTTCGGGACTTAAAAACACAAGTGCTGCTGGGAAAAATATAAAATTCAGGATGAAGGACAGGGAAATTCCCAGAGTCATTATCCAACCAAAATCAATGACTGGGCGAATACCGCTGACTAAAAGAGAGCAAAAAGCGACAACAGTTGTGATGGAAGTATAAAAACAAGGCTGGGCCATAAAGCTCATCGTTTGTTTTACGAGTTGTTTTTGATTTTGCCCAGGGTTGCCATCGTTTAAATCCTGATACCTCACGATAAGGTGGATGATCAGCGACATGGTGATGATGAGCAATATAGAAATGAAGTTAGAAGAAATAACTGTCACCCGCCAATCCATCAATCCAAGAAACCCAATCATAACGACGACTGTGATGAGACAGGAACCCACCGGCAGCACCACCCAGCGCATTTTCTTAAAAAACAGGCTGAGCATCAGAATGAGAAAAGCGATGACACCTAGCCCAAACGTTTCCAGATCGTGTTCGATGAAACCAATCATATCTGTAGTGATCATGGGCACACCGCCCAAAAACATTTCAGCATTGGCACGATGCTTATCCATAATATCTCGAACGGCTTGGATGAGATGATCTTCCTTATCAAGAACGCTGGCGTGATAAGCGCGGAATTCTTTTTGCGCCTTTAAAAACATGGCATCATCATTCGCAGTAAAATCAGCACTGTTTATTTTTTCTCTGAGATCATTCCTCTGATAAAGGAGTTCGAAATATCTTTGATCTCGTTTAAAATTAACGCGGATGATGGTAGTTTTTCCATCCGGACTCATCAATAGGCTTTTATAAATCGGGCTTTCAAGAAACTCTTTTCGCGCCAGCTCCCGATCAACCCCTGGTGTCTCCAAGGTACGGATATCGGTCGCTAACTTGCCAATCTCTACCCTGGGGCTGTTAAGCAAAGGGACATTTAATATATTGTCTATAGAATAAATACGATTAAGTTTCGATAATTCATCGCTGAGGGCCTTCAGATCTGCAAGCACCTCATCGGACATCATGTCTTTTTTCGGCGAATAGGTGATGACCAGAAAATCATCAGACCCATAAACCTTGCTTATTTTTCGATAATATTCGAGGGCGTTGTCATTTTCCAGAACCAGAGATTCTGCAGACGCATCCAGCTTGAACTTGGGGATGTGATAGGAAAACCCGGCAACCACCAGAGCAACAAAAACCAGTGCCCAGACAGGTTTTTCAATAACCCATTTGAAGTAGATGTCCGATAAATTTTTTTTCAAGGATTCGTCCGATATTGGTTTGAGGTGTTTTGTCCGCTCAAAATTCCGTGCGGGTAGGCGGGTATTATTTTATACTTAACTGTAGATTGTGCCAATAGGTAAAATAAATCTTTTACGAGCTTTATTTCTGGGCATACTGAATCAAGCGATTTTTCTATGGTTTCTATTGGACGATAAAATTGTGAATTCTTTTTTTAAACCGATACTCAAATATTTTTTTGTTTTTACTCTGGTTCTTGCAATGGGAATGTCTATCTGGCTTTTACCCCGACCCTCTAAAAAGGAAGAAGCCATTACTCCTCCAATTGATGCAAAAGACGAAGCCGGGAGATTTATACAGCAAGCGTCTGAAAACTTTTTCTATCACGAATTTGATCAAGCTATCAATAACTATAAAAAAGCCATAGTGATTTATGAAAGAGAGGGGAAACTAAAAACAGCGGCAAAAATATTTGAGTCTATCGGCGATCTTTTTAAATTCCGCAGGAACCTCAAAGAAGCAGAAGCTCATTACAAACTGGCTATGGAAAATCATAGAAAAAATCAGGACTCGCTTGGGGAAGCACGCGCCATGAATCTGGCGGGGGATCTTTATATGGAGAGAGGAGATTTTTCGCCCGCTGGGGTTTGGTATAAGAAAGGATTGGCATTGATAAAAAATGATCCGCCGCATCTTACCAAAGCATTGCTTCTGGAAAACCTGGGTCATTATTTCTGGAAAACAAAAAACATTCCTGAAGCGATTGTGCAATTTACCGAGTCTCGAGAAACCTTTGCCGCACTTGAAAACCAGATGGGCTACGAGCATATAAACGCAGTACTCAATAAACTCCGGCGCGGACAGTCTCAAGATATCCCTGATGACGGGCTCATCTATCACAGCTCTCCCGTGCCTGAAAGAAAGCGGAAATAGTGATTTATTGGGAATTTGCCGGGTTATTCCCATATAATAGGGAGAAAAGCAAAAAGAAGCGAGACACAGGGTCCCCAAAGGGTTGATATAGGGCATAGGCTCTTGTGTGTGCGTGATTTGACATCGAGAATATTTAAAAGGCCAAAACGTTGAACATCATCTTGAATAGCTATTGTAATTTAAAATGCAATTACTGCTTTGCCGATGAGTACATGGAAGAAAACGTCAAAACTCCTGATAAATCGATGGATTTTGATTTTTTTCAAAATGAACTGTTACCGCGGATCAAGACCGCTTCCCTCATAAATTTTATGGGTGGTGAACCTACCTTGCATCCGCGCTTCAATGATATGCTTTCCAAAACTTTGGATAATATGCAGCCCTTCACATTTCTTGGCGTGTTTACCAATGGATTGATGTCGGATCAGGCTCTCGATCTGCTTTTAGATCTAGTCGGACGTGGAGGCAGTATTGAACGGCAGATACAGTTTTCCGTCCTGCTCAACTGGCAAACCATGGAAAACATATCCGAAAAAAATCATGCGCGCTGTAAAGAAGTGGCTGAAGCCATTCTAGGTAAAAATGGATACGGGCTGATGTTCAGCCTAAACCTTTATTCCATCAAGCAGGACCTTGCTACTCAAATTTGGGAGATAGATGAAATATATCAGGGACTGGGATTGCCACCTGGGCAGACCTACAAGGTTCGTGTCAGTCCGGCTTTCCCGATAGTGGGGGAAGAAGGGCACATCACGTTACCAATTAAAGACTATCCTAAAATGGGTCGTATGATGTTAGACCTGCTTAAAGATTTTCCACAATTGCGTTTTCGTTTCGACTGTTCGTTTCCGCCCTGTTTGATGGACGATATAAAGGAAGAAGAATATCCTCTCGTTGAGCGGTTCATTTATCATGGAAGTCAGTCTGTACCTGACATCACCGAGTGGAAAAACAAAGATGTTTACTTTGGTTGTGCCGATGATAGCCCGATGGACATTGACCCTAAGGGCGACTGTTTCAACTGCTTCCCTTTCCACGACAAAAAATTAGGGAACATTCAAGACTTCAAGCAGGTCAACGAACTATCGATCAAAAAAATGCATACTAAGTTCTTGAGCCACGCTTTCGAAGCCTCGCCCAACGAGCCTTGTAAAAGTTGCCCGCATTATATGGTCACCTGCTCCAGCGGTTGCTTCGCCTACAATTTCAAATAACCATAAAAAGTTATTGACTATTTCCATTCTTACTTCAATGGAATAAATTCCATTTTTATCTATCTTTACTATTTTTTGGTTAGAGTATTTTACGAAAACGAACGACCTCGCCATATTGTTCTTTGTCGAACCCCGGCAAGCATTCCGAATAAATGGTTTCCGCATAGACTCTATTTATATTTTTTAAATTGTCGG
>CALJGH010000191.1 GCA_938073925.1 uncultured Nitrospinaceae bacterium | reverse complement strand
AGGAAATGGTCCCGGATCGGATTTTCTTGGATGGATGCATCCTGCTGCAAACTTGGTTGAGATTGAAAGGGTCGCTAAGTCCCTTCGCGACCAATGCGAAGTATTTATCGTCATTGGTATCGGTGGTTCTTATATAGGGGCTCAAGCCGGGCTGACGTTTTTAAAATCTTCTTTTCCAAATCAATTGGGTAAGGGCGCTGGCCCTGACATCTATTTTTCCGGTCACAATATCAGTTCTGATTATCATTCGGACTTGATGGATTTGATCTCCGGCCGCGACGTTTGTGTGAATGTTATTTCCAAATCGGGAACAACTACCGAACCAGCTATTGCTTTTCGCTTCTTCAAGGAATTGATTGAGAAAAAATACGGTTCTGACGGGGCCAAAAATAGGATTGTGGTCACTACAGATGCTAGCAAAGGGGCACTCAACCAACTTGCGGTAGAGCAAGGTTATCGCAAGTTTGTAATACCGGATGATATTGGCGGCCGATTCTCCGTTTTATCTCCAGTCGGACTGTTACCGATGGCGATTGCAGGGATTGATATTGGAAAAGTGATTGCTGGAGCTTTAAAAGGAAGGGATCTATACTCCTGTCCTTCTGTAGAAGAAAATGATGCCTACCGTTATGCTGGGTTTCGCCACTTGCTCTATCAAAAGGGCATGACCACTGAAATTCTCGCAACATTCCAACCTGCTTTTTATCGTTTTTCGGAATGGTGGAAGCAATTGGCTGGAGAAAGTGAAGGCAAAGATGGAAAGGGGATATTTCCCGCATCGGTAGAGTTTACGACCGATTTGCATTCTATGGGACAATGGATTCAGGAAGGTCCGCGTACGATTTTTGAGACCTTCCTTCTTCTGGAAAACTCCAACCGGCAGCTGAAAATACCTGCTTCCCAAAATGATGCAGACGGTTTAAACTACCTCGCCGGAAAAACCTTGGATCATGTAAACAACAAGGCTTACGAGGGTGTTGCTCTGGCACATAAAGAGGGTGGAGCCCCTAATCTTTCTATAACTATCAAAGATCGCTCGCCTGAGGCATTAGGCCAGTTATTTTATTTTTTTGAGAGAGCGGTTGCTATGACAGGTTACTTAAATGGGGTTAATCCGTTTGATCAGCCAGGCGTTGAATTCTATAAAAAAAATATGTTCAAGCTTTTGAATAAACCAGGATATTAGAAAGGATATAAATATGGCAACCGTTAGTCAAAAGCTGGACGAAGTGCTACATGCTTTGGCTTATGAAAAGGTAGAAGGCAGTGCTCCACAAGCAGAGTCTGATCCTTTGCTGGCCAGATTAAAAACTCTGGGAAGTGAATTATGGGTGGATACAGGCGAGCTGGAAAAAGCTCAGGATATCTGGAAGCAGGAAATGACGGCTTTGACCACCAATAACACCCTCGCCAATCAGGTCGTGCAAAGCGGTGTCATGGATGAGGTCATCGAAGATACCATTCGTAAGATTCGTGAGGAAGGGCTAGGGCTTTCTGAGGAGGAGCTTATTCTTGAAGTAGGTTTTGTTATTAATTGCAAAATTGCTTTGCGGCTGGTGCAGGCTTTTAAGGTGAAGGTGAGTGTCGAATTGCATCCGGCGGTTTCCAGAAATATTGAACGTAGTCTGCATTATGGTAGAAGGTATTTCAAAGTTTGCCCGGAATTCTTCATCATCAAAGTTCCACTCACTCCAGAAGGTTATCTTGCGGTTAGGAAATTAACTCAGGAAAAAATTCCTGTAAATTTTACATTGGGGTTCTCTGCAAGGCAGAACTATCTGGCGGCTAGATTGTCTAATCCGGATTTCGTCAACGTGTTCCTGGGACGCTTGAATCAGGTGGTTATTGACCACAAGGCAGGCTCTGGCGATCAGGTGGGAGAAAAGGTGACTCTTGCAACACAAAATGCGTTGATAGAGGCACGGGAGAAATATAAGGATGTACAATCTCGATTGATTGGTGCCAGTATTCGAAGCGGGGAGCAAGTTGCGTTTTTGGCAGGATTAGATGTGTTGACCATTCCACCAAAAGCGATAAAGGAATTTCAAGAATCAGGAAAATCCGCTGATCAAATAGTATCGCATTTGGCGGAAGACATTGTGCCGGGTATAGATGTCAGCCATGCTCTGGCCAAACGATTTCCAAGTCTATGGGAAATGCCTGAAGCGTTCATATCATTTGTGGATGCTTTGCTGGCTGAAAATGGATTGGATGAAATGTCGGCGAATGAGTTGGTCGAGTTCTGTCGCAAACATGATATGAACCTGTTTCATCCTTTCAGTGACGCAGAATTTAAAGAAATACATGATCATGGAAAAATTCCTTGTCTGGATAACTGGCCGGAATCGATTGCGCTGGATGATTTGATGACACAATCCGCATTGCAATCGTTTACCAAAGACCAAAATGCATTGGATGATCGTATTCGATCATTTCTAAAATAGAGTATGACTCTCAATAAATGATTAATTTGATCTCTGCAGTATGGAGAATCTTTAACTTAGAAGACAACTATGGGAAACAAGATTAAAAAAATTGTATTAGCTTATTCAGGTGGGTTGGACACTTCTGTGATTATCAAATGGCTGAAGGAAAAATATGATTGCGAGATCATTGCATTTGCCGCAGATGTTGGTCAGGGGCAGGAGTTGGACCCGGTTCGGGAAAAAGCTTTAGCAACTGGTGCGAGTAAGGTTTATATCGAAGATTTGCGTGAAGAGTTTGTCTCCGATTTTGTTTTTCCCATGTTACGGGCCAATGCCTTCTATGAGCATGATTACCTTTTAGGGACTTCCATTGCACGGCCTTTGATAGCTAAAGAGCAGATTCGTATTGCAAACATGGAAGGGGCAGACGGCGTTTCGCATGGTTCCACAGGGAAGGGTAACGATCAGGTCCGCTTCGAATTGGCATATCACACTTTGAACCCTGAAATTATTATTGTCGCTCCCTGGAGAGAATGGGATTTGAATTCTCGTAGTGCATTGATCGATTATGCGGTAGCTCACGGCATCCCTGTTCCTGTAACCAAGGACAAGCCCTATAGTATGGATCGGAATATGTTTCATATCAGTTACGAAGGGGGA
Organism: uncultured Nitrospinaceae bacterium; assembly: GCA_938073925.1. Lineage (GTDB taxonomy): Bacteria > Nitrospinota > Nitrospinia > Nitrospinales > VA-1 > UBA8687. The sequence continues at coordinate 7,317 of CALJGH010000191.1, read as the reverse complement.
GTTTTAGAAGACCCTTGGTCTGGCCCGGATGAAGATATGTTTATGTTGTCGGTTTCTCCAGAAAAAGCTCCTGATAAAGCGACGATTATTGAAATTCAATATCAGGCGGGGAATCCGGTTGCGATCAATGGTGAGAAAATGAGTCCTGCTAAATTATTGGAACGACTGAATCAATATGGCGGTGATAATGGAGTGGGTCGTATTGATATTGTCGAGAACCGGTTCGTGGGTATGAAATCACGGGGTATCTATGAAACCCCTGGGGGCACTATTTTACATCAAGCTCATCGTGCCATTGAGTCGATTACTTTGGATCGTGAAGTAACGTTTTTACGTGATTCTTTGATTCCGGCCTATGCGCGCATGATTTATAACGGATTCTGGTATTCTCCTGAAAGAGAACTTATTCAGCAAACGATGGACCAAATGCAGGCTCATGTCACCGGTGAAGTGCGCTTAAAGTTGTATAAAGGAAATGTCATTGTGCTTGGCCGGAAAGCTGAAAAATCTTTGTATAACCAGAATATAGCCAGCTTTGAAGAAAGCCATGGTTACAGCCAGAATGATGCTGACGGGTTTATCAAACTGAACGCGTTACGTCTCAAACTCTACGCAGAAACCTTTGGACGTTGAGTCTGCATCCTCTTAAATTATCCGACAATTAACTCCATCTTTTATTCTCCTTTCAAAAAGCCAGCCTGCTTGAAGAAATATTTTGACGCAGTACCCGAAATTCAAGTTCCCAGTATGGATAAAGAGAAAATTGATCTCGAAAGAACGCTGGGCCAAATTGAAAAGAAAATGCTGTCCAATGCACTTATAAAGGTGATGGTATAATAAGAAAGGCGGCAATACAATTGAACCTCAGTTTCAGATCCATGAGATACCGAATACAAAAACATCAGTTAAAATGGAAATCAAAAGACAACGAATGATGCATCTTCTTTCAAAAGACTGTATTAAGTCTCTATGCTTCAACTCAGCAAGACGTATATCTCTTGCTTTGTTGTTTTTTTTGATATGGCCATTGAACTCGGTGGCCGAACCTGAAAAGACTGTTCTGCTGGAAGAAAAGAGCTATGAAAGTTCGAATGTTTCCAGTGATCTATTTTTGCAGGCTGAGCACTTGTTCCATTCCGGTGAGTTAATCGCTGCCAAACCTTATTATCATGAATATCTGGATAAAAACACAAGAGGACAGAGACGACCTAATGCTTTTTTTCGTCTAGGTCTGATCGATCAAAAAGAAAAATCTTTTTCGACGGCAATCCGATTTTACAAAATGCTTTTGGGATCTGATCCTGGGACTTTACTCACTCATGATGTGAATTTCAATATGGGCGTTTGTAATTATGAGCTTGGCAATTTAGATACGGCCGAAGAATTGTTTAACGCTGTACTTCGACAATCGCCTGATAAAAAGAAAAAGTGGCAGGCGATGTACTTTCTCTCTCAACTGGATAGTCGGAGGCTGAGCTTTGAAGAAGCAATTGGAAAATTAAAAAAAATATATGTGCAGGTTGATGATAAAGAATTGAGCCAGCAGGCTTTGAAGCTTGCTGAAGAAATGATTGATGAAAAGTTTAGTGAAATGATTCTTTCATCGCTAATTCAAAAGTATCGGAGCGGGTTTCCTGTGGACCTTCTTTTATTAAAAAAACTATCGCTCTTGCGAGAGCAAGCGGATATAGGTGGTTATGAACCGGTATTGGTAGAGTTCCTGTCCATTTTTCCTGAACATGCCAAATCTGAAGAATTAAAAAATGACCTGGAAGAAATTCGAAGGGGAAATACAGCACAAGTTGTGGTTGGAGTGGTTTTACCTTTGACGGGCAAACTTGCGGCTACTGGCCAAAAGGTTTTGCAGGGAATCCAACTTGCATACAGTCGTCTCCCGGAAGAATCCAGACGATTGATAACTTTAAATGTCAAAGATTCATCTGATACTATTGCCCTTGAAAAAACTTTAAGCGATTTAGCTAGAAATCCAAAGGTCGTTGGCGTGCTTGGTCCTTTATTGAGCGATGAGATCAAACGTGCAGGCGCTGTGGCGGATTCTTTTCGTATTCCGGTATTTTCTCCTACAGCTTCTTCAGCGGGTCTGGTGGAATCGAGTTCATATGTTTTTAGAAATGCGTTGACGCGCAAAATACAGGCTCAGTTTTTAGCAGAATATTCCATCAATACCCTAAAATTAAGAAGATTTGTAATTCTTCATCCACTGGAGCCTTTCGGTGAAGAATTAAAGGAAGAGTTTTTAAAGGCAGTGGAAGCTTTTGGTGGTGAAATTGTTGGTATAGCCAGTTATGACAGATCACAAAATGATTTTAAAAATCAGATACTGGAGTTGGGTGGTATTGCCGATGATGATCTGAGTCGAATGACAAGGAAACAATTATTGGGTAATGAAGCTCAAGAAGATTTCAGTGATCCAGCAGTATTGTCACGACCCAGAGTTGATATGGAGCATTGGTCAGAAGATAAAATTGAAAGTCTTAAAGTTTCCCTTGAACTGGGTTACGATGCCATGTTTATTCCTGGTGTGTACGACAAGGTAGGGTTAATTATTCCGCAACTGGCTTTTTACAACATTGAAAAAATTGCTCTGTTGGGCGCGAAGGGTTGGAATTCTCCTGAATTAGTTAAAATGGGGGGCAAGTTTTTAAAATCGGTTTATTTTGTCGATGGTTTTTATTCGGATTCGCATCAGGTGAGAGTCAGAAAGTTTGTGGAGCTATTCCAGAAAAACTATGGTGAGATGCCATCGCATTTTTCTGCGCAGGCCTATGATGCTGCAGGAATCTTTTTCAAGAGTATTGTATCAGGAGCTGATAACCGTTTAAAATTGAGGGACAGCCTGATAAGGGTGAAAAACTATCCAGGAGTGACAGGAAAAACCAGTATGCTAGAATCAGGCGAGTCAGAAAAATATATTTTTGCTCTGACGGTGAAGAGAAAAAAAATTGTTGAAGAAAATTAATAGCTAATTCTCGAAGCTCTCTTCCTCATATTGTCGCGCAAAGGGTTGTTCCTTTTCCGGAAGGAAATCCTGTGAGAATAGTTCAAATTTTGAATCAGTGTCGCCAAACTTGGCCGGTTCTCCTGATTCAGATTGGACCTTTAGAAACTGAATGTCTTTGGGAACGGAAAAGTTTATTTTTGGCTGGTTTGCTAATGCTTCTTGCATAAACTGTAACCAGATTGGAATTGCAACTCTAGAACCTGTTTCATTTCTTCCCAGGGGTTCATCTTTATCCTTGCCGACCCAGACTCCCGTCACAAGTTCAGGTGTATAACCCATAAACCAGGCATCGACATAGTTATTTGTCGTTCCTGTTTTTCCGGCAACGGGTCTTTTTAAGGCTCTGACTTTTGTGGCTGTTCCATTTTGAATAACACTTTTCATAAGACTGGTAATGATATGTGCTGTTCCAGGTGTAATGGGTTGGGTAATTTCAGGGACTGCACTAAATAGTACTTCACCGCTCCTACTTTTGATACTTCTTATAGCCGCAGGTTTGATCAAGGTTCCCATATTGGCGAAAGCAGAATAGGCAGAGGTGAGTTCATATAGAGTCATACCTGAAGACCCTAATGCGATTGATAGGTTTTCTTCGAGGTTAGAAGAGATTCCTAAACTTCTTGCCAGACGTATACTACTTTTGATTCCGATTTTTTGCATTAGCTTCACGGTTACCACATTTCTGGAATGCGCCAAAGCTTCCCTTAACGATGTAGGGCCGTAAAACTTTTCTTCAAAATTGACCGGTTTCCATTTGTCGAAAGCATCCTCTTTCTCTTTAAAAATGATTGGAGAGTCAATTATTATACTTGAAGGGGCAAAACCTTCATTAATAGCGGCGGCATAAATAATGGGTTTGAATGCAGAACCTGGTTGGCGGATTGCTTGTACCGCTCGATTGAATTGACTTTTATAGAAATCATAACCCCCGATCATTGATTTGACATGCCCGGTTAAGGGGTCAAGGCTGACGAGTGCCGCTTCAACTTCCGGTTCCTGCTCGAGAGCAAGAGACCAACCCGATCCGTCTTGCTTTCGACCGAGTACTTTAACTTGGATCATATCTCCGGCAGCGATGGCTTCGTTTGGTCGTTTGATTTTTGCCCATCTACCATCCACATTAGGGTTAGGCTTTCTCGCCCAATTCATATTTTTTATATCAAGATAGCCATCTTCCGCTCCTAGAATAACCCAGGCCTGTGTTTCGCCCACGGACATAACTGTGCCGTTAATGGTGCTACCAATCTCAATGCCCTGAACTTCTGAAAAACTATTTTGCTTGAGCATGGCATTTTGAACTGCTATTTCGCCTCTGGAAAGATCAACGGTTCCGAGAGAGCCTCTGTAGCCATATCGTTTATCTGCATTTCGCAAATTCTCTTTGATTGCGCGTTGAGCTGACTCCTGCATCTCCATATTCAAAGTGGTATAGACCTTTAAGCCTGCACGATACAGTTTACTGCTACCAAATTTATTTTCAAGAATTCGGCGCACATGCTCGACAAAATAGGGTGCTTTATTGAGCATTTCTTGAACTTCGCCTAAATGGAAATCCTCCTGCAGAGATGTTTTAGCTTGTTCCGTAGTTATGAAAGAGATATCAGCCATTCTACGGATTACATGGTTTCTTCTTTTTCGCGCTTTCTTTGGATTTCTGTAGGGAGAGTAATTATTGGGTGCTTTTGGGAGGCTAGCAATCATGGCGCATTCAGCAATGGTAAGTTCTTTAACACTTTTTCCAAAATAGGTTCGTGCTGCGGCCTCAACACCATAGGTCCCATGACCGTAGTAAATTTGATTGAGATACAATTCAAGAATTTCATCTTTAGAAAATACCAGCTCCAATCGAACTGCCAAAATAGCTTCTTTAATTTTTCTTGGGAGAGTTCTTTCTCTCGACAAAAACATTGTCTTAGTCAATTGCTGGGTAATTGTGCTGCCGCCTTCGACAACATACCCTGCTTTCAAATTGGTTATGAATGCGCGAAAGATGGCTTTAGGATCGATTCCAAAATGGTAGTAAAAGTTTGAATCTTCAACCGCCAAGGTCGCTTGTTTTAAGGCAAGTGGAATGTTTTCCAAAGAAACAATGATCCTTTTCTCAATATAAAACTCTGCAATTTTTTCATCTTTGTCTGAGTAAATTTGAGTGATCGTGCTGGGTTGGTGATCTTTTAGTTTGCGAACGTCTGGAAGGTCCTTGGAAAAGTGAAAATAGATAAAGCCTGCCCCAATAAACCCTGCTGTTAAGCAAATGAGTAAGATAGATAAAAAAGAAACCATTAATATCTTTTTAAATTTTGACCTCTCTTTAGCAGGCTTCTTTTTTCTAGTTTTTCTTGGGTTCTTCTTTTTTGGTGAGTCTTGCATTTACAGAGGTTTTACCTTTACGCGGGGGCTAAATAAATCTGTTTTACGATTTTTTAGGGGGTAGACGGCCTTCTTCAAGGTCGATAAGGTCTGCCCAAGTGTCTATATCTGTTCTTGAGGGATCAATTTTATTCCGTAAATCATTAAAGTAGTCCAAACGATCTTCTGAGTCAGGTCTTCTTTCAAGGATCTGCTTATTAATAAAATCGAAATCACTCTGTGACTTTGATTTTGTTTGTTCTTTTGCCCAGTCGTTGATCTCGGCATCTTTTTTATCGCGAGTCATATTAGCAAATACTTCAGTGTCGACTTTTAGAAAATTAAGAATTATCTTATCCAAAGGGCAGGGAAAAATATAATCTGCAAGTTTGTTTTCTTTGTATGCACGGCCTTTATCAATTATACGAGGTAGATGAACCAAGCCCGCCATTTCTTGTTTTGGACTACGTGGAAAAGCTTTGGATAAATCCATAAAATTTAGTCGAGCCGCATTCGGCTCACCCCTCGAAAGTTTTTAGATTTTTTAATGGCCTTTACCCCTGCATCCCCGATTCTATTACGAAAAAGATCGAGAGTGCGCAAGTTTGTCAGTGTTTCTGATTGAGCTAGATAATTTGCTCCTGCTTCGCCAATTCGATTGAACTTCAGTATCAAATGTTCTAAGCCTTTCAATTTAGGAGATTCAGCAATGAACCTTGCTCCTTCTTCCGTTAAGTTGTTGGACTTCAAATTTAGGGTTTTTAAGTTTTCTATATAAGGAGAGTTGACTAGTCTGTGCACACCTGTATCGCTGATATTATTTTCGCCCAGATCAAGGGTAATAACTTCAGATAAAACTTCCAGGTTGGATAATTGCGAGACACTTTCATCTCCAAGTTTCCGGTTTTCTAAAATAAGGGTGGAACCGACAACCCCTTTCTCAATTTTATCAGCAACCAGTTTTTCTATATCAATGGATAAATCTTCTGCCATGAATTAGTGCCCAAGTTCATCATTTATAAGGTGTTTCTCAATAACAATAATAGACTGAATGGGTTTCGGGGTCAAATTTTACCTTCACTGGTTATTCACAGGACATAAGTTTAACTCCTGTCAATTAAGTGTTTATTTTGTTAAACTTATTGCATAAATTAAAACTTAGGAGATAGTATTATGATGGGTATAGGCTTTCCAGAGTTGATGATTATCTTGGTCATTATTATGATCATTTTTGGTGCCGGAAAACTTCCAGAAATAGGATCTGCATTCGGGCGTAGCATTAAAAACTTCAAAAGCTCGATGAAGGAAGCTGAAGCCGAGGAACTGCCAACTGAAAGTGATTCAGATACGCAGGAAGCTACTAGCGAAAAAACTGCAGAGGCCCCAAAGAGCGATGCTGCAAAAAAAGAAGAAGAGTTGATTGACGAGGCTGCTAGCGAAATCAAAGAGAACAGGATTGGCACCATCCGAACTGCTCACGATGGTCTTGTTCAGCAAGGCGACGTTTTTACTACATCACTGGGTCGTACTCCTGGTGGACGTGGACGTGAACGTGGGGTTTCGCGAGACGTATTTTAAATTTTAAAACTCCGTTTCATTCCAATGATTCAGGTTTTAGGTTATTTGATTTAAAGGCCATAAACCACGCTAGGGTTAATCCGAGGGCGACCCAAGTGAAATGTTTCACTCGTCCGATGAGTGATGCAGCAAGCTTAGGCTACTTGGGTAGCCTTATGCGGAAAAGATAAGCACCGTTCCGCCTTCCAGAGCCGCTATGCTAAGGGGGATGAAAAAGCTTCCCACCCTTACCAATTGTTCCATAGCATCGATGATCCAGATATCTGTAAAAGATGTGGAAAAACCGAGGAAGTAAAAAATCAAGTATACCAATACCAAAATCCACCCCAATAATGCAAGAAATATAGAAATGAAAATTCTCTTCGGAT
>CALJGH010000190.1 GCA_938073925.1 uncultured Nitrospinaceae bacterium | reverse complement strand
AAAGTTGTGGATGCTTGAGGTGCTGATTGCACACCGGCTAAATCAATATTTCCTGTGGTGGTTGATGAGACCCCATTGGTAATTTGGTTACCCTGTAAGATTTCACCAGTGATGGTTTGAACTAATCCATCATCGTTTAATCTGAACTGACCCGCTCTAGTATAGAAATTACCGGTACCGTTATTTACTACAAAGAATCCGGAACCGTCAATAGCTAGATCCAAGGCATTGGTAGAAGCTTCAAATGAGCCTTGGGAAAATGACTTAATGGTCCCCTGCATTTGCGTCCCGCGACCCAACTGACTGGTCACCGAACCATTTGTTAAAATTGTACTAAAAATATCGCTGAATACCGCCTTACTTTCTTTAAAACCAACGGTATTAACGTTCGCTATATTGTCACCAATAACTCCCATTGCAGCTGAGTTACCTGATAGGCCGGTGACACCGGTGAATAATGTGCTAATTAAAGACATACTTAATCTCCTATTTCTATTTTCTATAAATTAAAGGCTGACTTTTGATATTTCGTTTACAGAAACTTTTTGCCCGTTAACAATGGCAAAGGTTTCGCCTTCATCAAAAAGAATATCGCTAACTACGCCTGCGGAAAAAGTTCCTGCTTCAATAAAGTTACCAGAAGCATCTTCTGCTGAAACGCCGAAGCTATATGTTCCGGCTGGTAGAGGTGCACCGCTGGAATCTGTGCCGGGCCATACAAATTCTTTTTGACCTGCACTTTGAGCACCTAGGCTAAGTGAAGCAACATTTGCTCCTGCAGAATTAAAGATATCTATGGATACTTCCGAAGCATCCTCTCCAATTGAGAAGCTCAGGGTTTCGGTTTCGCCTTTACCTAACTCAAATTTGTTACCTGGGGCGTCTACCGTTTTACCTATTAGGTTGACCATGGATGAATTACTCAATGCCAAATCAAATGCCTGACTGGCTTCAAGGTTATCGTTGATATTTGTTAATTGTTCCAGACTACTGAATTGTGCCAACTGCGCGGCGAATTCTTGTCCCTCTTGAGGAGCAAGCGGATCTTGGTGTTCCAGTTGTGCGACAAGAAGCTTAAGGAAATCGTTTTTACCCAGACTGGCTCCTGAAGTTAAGGAGTTGCCTTCTGAGTTTGTGCTTGGAATCGGATTTATTCCTGCGATCATATTTTTCTAGTCCTTAAAAGTTAAATACAATTTTCTTTAAGCCAATACGCTGATCGACTGGTTTCCATCAAAGATAAACGAGTCATTAGATTCTTCAAATTCACCCTCGTTTCCAGATGAAGCAACTTGTTCATTGCTTAGAGGGTTTAATGAATTTCCCTCACCAAATTGTTTTCTATTTTGGTTTGAGCTTCCAGATTCACCACCGACCGTTACAGAAAAGCTATCGACCTTCAGACCCTGTTCGCTCATTGCATCGCGAAGCTGATTGAAATTATTTTCAATCGTTTGCTTGACCGCATGGTTTTCAGCAATGATCATAGTGCGTACAGAATCGCCTACCGTTGTAATGTTCAACCGAACAGTTCCAAGTGAAGGCGGATCAAGCCTGATTTGAACTTCATTCTGAGCACCACCACCACGAGTGCTTAATTTATTTACAATTTGGTTTATGATTTTGGTTTCAGTAGCTCCACGTGCAATTAATTTTTCTGGCAGAACAGATTTGCTGGATTCGACTGCTTTTATTGCATTATCTGCCGCAGCGGTGGGAGCCTGAACCTGTAATTCTGGTCCTGCTTTAGCGGATTCAAGTCCTTTAAAAATTCCTGCATCTTTTCCTGCATCGGTTTGGACTAGAGTCGCTTGAGCATTATTATCGTTCAATAGTTGGTTGAACTTGGAGGTTTGAGTTCCCTTATTTCCTAACGGCTCGGCTGCCGTGATACGTGGTGCTTCACTGCCTTTTGGAGTTTCAAGAAGCTTATCTATTGAAGCAGCCCGTTCTGTTTTCTCTGCTGAAGCAGGCCGTTCTGCTTTCTCTGCTTTTTTGAAAGTTTCTTTTACTTGAACAGGGACGTTGTTTTCAGTTCCTTTTTCTTGCTGACCTGAGTTTTTAGAAGTTTTTGATTGTTCAGTCGTTTTTAGCTTTACCTTTTCTGTAGAGGCAGCTTCTTGCTGAGCCTGAATTTCTTTTTTCAAATTTAGGTCAAGAGTCTTATCCACTTCTTTTTGTGCAATGTTCGTTATAGGTGCTGATTTAAGATGGTCGATTAAATTTTTGGCCTGATCATCTGTCAGACCTGCTTTTTTGAGAAGGTTAATTGCTTCACCCTCATGTTGCTGAAGTCGTGCCAGAAGTTCACTTTGAGGAAGAGAATCTATATCCTTTCCTACTGTGATTCGATTTTGATTCAGGCTCTGGGTGAGAGATTGTAATAAAGAATCAAAATTCATTTCACCATTTAACCCAAGGTGTTCTAGTAAAGCTTCAAACTGTTCTTGATCGATACCAAGCTCCATCAATTTCATAGTAAAGGCACCATTTTCTTCTAATATGGAATCTTTCGTCACGATCTCAGTTTGAGTGATCGGTTCATTTTCATTCGCGGTGGCGGTTTCTTGATACTTCCCGTCATGCGTTTCGAGCTTGTCGTTCTTATTTTTCATTTTAGGTTTGGACATCTTGCCTACTTCAGTTTCGTTATTGTTATTGGCCGAATCTCCAGGACTTGGTTTCTGTGTTTTTTCTACCTGATCCGTAGCGTTGTTCAGAAAATCATTAAAGTTGCTATCACTTCCGCGATCTGCCTTTGGGGCAGTCGGCTCAACTGGGGGTTGAGGAGAAAACAAAGCTAATACACTTGAGTTGCCTGGCATCGTTTAAAATCCATTTGTAGATTGTTAATAATATCCCGCAATCACCTCTAGAGCAAAAGCGATGCCAAACCCAAAATTAAAATAAAAACTTGTTTGTTTACAATTGTTTATGTAAATAAGAAAGGTCGAAACACACCTTTTGAAAACGGAAAAATCTACCCTTGTGGGGGAAAAATTTCCTCGTTTAAAAAGAGGATTGCATAAAGACATAAAAATGGGCAGCTGACTTTGTCTGAGAATTATTTTCAAGCATTTAGGTTCATGTTTTAGGAGCATGAAAGATTACCGGCAGGTAGAAGAATATTTCGAGGACAGCCTTACTCTGGCTCATAGTCTTAATAAGCGAAATGAAGAAATAGAAATTCTGCATGGATTCGGGAAAATGTACATTGAATTAGGAGATATTGACCAAGCCATCCATATTTTTAATGAAGGTCTTGATGTGGCTAAAACCTCTCGCAATTCAAAATTTGAAGGTATATTCCTTGCGCGAATAGCTGATGCTTATGCTTTGAGGCCTCAAAAAAAAGCAGTGGAATTTTACATGCAGTCTTTGAATCCACTAAAAAAATTTAAAGAACTTGATATGGTGGCTGAAATCAAGCAGCGACTGAATTGATAAGCTGGAATCAGAGATGGAAGCATAAATTCTCCTGAACTAGAAAGTGTAGGCAAGCCTTTTCATAAATCCATGCAGGGGAAAGGGCTCATCCTAATGCTAGCTAGAACCATTTAGTTTATAAAGATTGGTCATAATAAGATGATCAACTACTACATAACCAGCGTTGAAGAAATCATGCAGGATTATCACCTCAACCCAAAAGAATCCGAAATCCGCAAGAGACTCAGCAAACAAATGGGAGATCTACGTAAAAGCAATCACCAAGCTTGCGCCACGATCCTCAAACAAAAAATTCCTCCTCTAGCGGCCGAACTGCCGCAGGTAAAGTTGAGAAGCTGAAATAGGTTTTTTGGGCTTTTTATTGAAGATTTGCGAGTATCTCTTCAAGGCGTGGCTTTGTTTCCAATGCTATTGAGGTTTTACTAGAGTTTGATCGAAATAATTGATAGACATACCTGCATCGAGAATCACTCCTTGAGCATTGATGCCGCTTGAACGTTCGCTCAATAAAAAGATCGCTGCGTTGGCGGCTTCTTGAGTCGTAAGGGAGTTTTTTCTCAAGGTTGCTTTTTCAGCATGGAGGAAGGAATCTACATAACCTGGGATACCCGCAGATGCAGATGTTTTAAGAAGACCGGGATTAATAGAGTTAAATCGGATTTCAGAAAATGCGCTGAAAGATTTTGCAAGAAAACACAGCGTTGAATCGAGTGCCGCTTTAGCAGGTGCCATGTAGCCATAATTTTCTGCCGCCATACGCGTCGTAGAAATGGAAACAGTTACAACAGAAGCTTTTTTGTCGAGCAAACTCTTTAAAGCATCGGACAATGCAATTAACGAATAACAACTTATATCGATAGATTGCAAAAAATCTTTCCGTGGTGTTTCATGAAAAGGTTTCCAGCCTTCAGAATAATTAGCAAATGCTATTGAATGCACCAGTCCATTTAGGGTTTTATATTCTGCACTAATTTCTTTTTTTAGACGTTCAATGTCTTCTGGTTTTTCTACATCACAGATAAAAACAGGTTTTCCTGCGATCAATTTATCGAGAGATTTTTTTCTATCCTCAGAACGTAGGCTGTAAAGAACGTTCGCACCTTCTTCTTCGAGGATTTTGGCAATGTGCCAGGCCACGCTTTTTTTATTGGCGACCCCCATTACCAGAATATTTTTATTTTCCAGATTTAGAAAACTCATTTGTAATACCTTATATCCAGAGGCGTAATATTAATCGTTCGCTCTATGACGTTCTGACCTATTGCATCTCACGCAAGTGAGTCAACCAGCATGGCAGTGAACTCAAGGGTTACGGCCGTTTTGCCGTTCACCGATGCTTTACCCGTCATATAGGCTGCAGAACTTACCAGGTCTTTTAATTTAACTTCAATCTGTAGAGTATCGCCGGGGTTAACAGCATGTTTGAGTTTTATGTTGTTGACGCGAGTAAGAACTGGAATTTTCCCCTCGTTAGCGATTCGTTTTCCCATCATAATCGCTCCCGTTTGAAAAATGGATTCAAAGATCAATACGCCCGGCATAATAGGTCGATTGGGATAGTGGCCCTGAAAAAAGGGTTCGTCAGGGTCGACGGTCTTTTCGGCTTTGATAGTGTCATCAAATTCTTCTGTTACTTTGTCGACAAACAAGAATGGCGGGCGATGTGGAATGTATTGAAGAAAATCCTGCGACATTTTTATAGGCCTCCGGTTACCTCTAACACTGATCCGGTGATGTAAGAAGATTCTTTTGAAGCGAGGAACAAAACCGGCGTTGCAACATCCTGTGGTGACCCGAAGCGTTTGAGCGGGACTTGTTTTTTATAAGCATCCCTTTGTTCATCGGATAAATCAGAAATAAAATCTGTATCGATGAAACCAGGTGAAACACAATTGACGGTAATTTTTCTACTGGCTACTTCTTTAGATAAGGATTTAACCAATGCCACCTGACCCGCTTTCGATGCCGCATAATTGGCTTGCCCGGCAAAACCAAGTTTACCAATGGGCGAGGTCAAGGCAATTATGCGACCGTATTTTTGCCGCATCATATATTGCACGGCAAGTTTGGAAATATTAAAGGTTCCCGTCAGGTTGGTATCGATAACGTTGTTCCAGTCTTCTGTCTTCATCATACCCACGATGGAGTCGGAACGGATCCCTGAGCTGACGACAACGATTTGCAAGGCCCCGTGTTTGTTTTCAACTTCTTTATAAAAATTTTCTACCTCGTCATAAGAGGTGACATCGAATTTATAAATGTTGAGATATTCCGCATACGCGACATTAGCTTCTGTAAACTTTTTGGCCTCTTCTTCGTTGCTTCGGTAAGTGGCGATGACTTTAGCCCCCGCCTTTAGAAACGCTTCGGAAACAGCTCTGCCTATTCCACGGGTGCCACCGGTTACGACAGCAGTCTGTCCTTTAAAATCAAATTCCATAAAACAATATTAAGTTAAATTGGGCAAAGAAGGAAGGAAAGAAAGGAGTTATTTTAAGCTGTAACGAGGCTTGGGCTCAATTGTCTCAAAAATTTATCGGTTTCATTGGCAACGATGACTCCGTAGTTGGCAGCCCCGAGCCAACCGGACATGATA
>CALJGH010000189.1 GCA_938073925.1 uncultured Nitrospinaceae bacterium | reverse complement strand
TAACTCAGAATTATAATAAGCGCAGCGGGCGTTTGTCGATTCGCCAGGGAGATTTGTTGGAGCCTGTTTACGGTCCTACTGGCTCGGGAGAATTGGATCGTGTACTTGAGGATGATGATTATAGAGTTGTTACTGAAAAAGGAAAACCAGGACGGAAGATTCATACCAAAGCCATTAAGTTTGCAACAATATCTGGCTCTACTTTCTGTGGTCAGTGTCACGATGTAACCCTGCTAAATGGTTTCAGATTAGAAGAGGCGTTTAGTGAATACAGGATGTCACCTGCGGCAGCTAAGGGTACCACTTGCCAAGACTGTCACATGGGTAAGGTTCAGGGTATTCCTTCAGGTTACGAGCATGGACCAGCTGCAGTGATTGGTGGCAAGGAAACAGAACCAAGAAAACTTACAAGTCATCTTTTTGCTGGGCCGGACTACTCTATAATACATCCCGGTCTTTTTCCCTTTAATGTAGAAGCCCAAGAGTTGGCAACGATGCGAGAGTGGCTGACTTTCGATCATGAGGCCGGTTGGGGGACAGATGATTTTGAGGATAAAGTAACCGAAGAAATGAAATTTCCGCCCAGGTGGGAGTCTGTTGATGATCGTTATGATGCGCGTGAAATACTAAATGTGCAATTCGAGCGCTTGGATTTTATGGAGGGAAAGCGGCGGGAAGTTCTTACGAACGGCTATAAAATGGGTAAACCGGTGATTGTTCAGGATGATAAAGGTGGCCTCCGGTTTAAGGTGAAGGTGGATAATCTTACTGATGGTCATAACACCCCGACTGGATTTGCTGCAGAAAGGCAAGTTTTTATTCAGGTTACCGTGACAGATAGTACGGGTAAGGCTATTTTTAAGTCAGGGGATTTAGATCCGAACGGGGATGTAAGGGATCATGAGTCGGCCTACGTTCATAACGGTGAGCTACCATTGGACCCGCAGCTTTTTGACCTACGTGGAAGAGTCTTGGTAACTAATAGTCGAGGTGGAGAGCGAGAAGTTGTTATACCCGTTCCCTATCCTATTACGACAATTCCATTTCTTAGGCCGACTACTCGTTCACTAATTCTTACGGGTGAGAGCCCTGTGGAAAGAATAAATCGCAGAAGTATTGCTCCTTTGGATCATAAGTGGGCGGAATATTCTGTTGATAGTGATTTGCTTACGGGTAAAGGCCCATATAAGGCTAAAATTGATTTTATTGCCGGAATGGCGCCAGCCAACTTGATAGGGGCTATAAAAGGGCAAGGTTTTGACTATGCCATGAGTGCTCGAGAGGTTGCTGATAAGGTTGCTGCCGGATATCAGGTTTTATATAGTGAGGAGTTAACCTTTAAGACTGATGCGAATAAAAAAGTTGCAGGTATTGAAAAGGTTGCGCAAACTTCATTTTTGGATGCTATTGCAAATATTTTTAGGTAGTTCTTTTTTGTGAGACAGCAAAATAGTTGTCTAATAAAAAAAGATTTGCTCATTGATTAGAGGAGGTCAATGTTGAGAAAGTCTTTGTGTTTTTGTATGCGTGGTATTTTATTTGGCGGATTTTTAGTATTCCTGACGCTAAATCCTACCAATCCAGCATTGGCTGATTGGTTTCCATTAGGTGAAGGTGTTAGCACAAGTCGTTTTTCCGATGAGAAAATTCAACTTATAGAGCCGTCTGATACTGGCAACCGACCTCCTCTCATATACGAGTCGGGTGACGACTTTTTGGGGCAAGGGGAGCTTCAGGAAGGATTTACCACGCCCTGGGGTGCGGTGTGGCAACCACAATTCTGGGTTTTTGGGACATTAAGGTCTGGTGTGTTTTATTATGACGTGCCTCGCGTTAGAGGAGCTCCTGCTGCTGAGTGGGCTACTCGCTTAAGCCTATTTGCTAATCTGCAGTTAACCCATACTGAGAAAATAATAATTGGGGTTCGTCCGTTAGATAGGAACCAATTTAATCGCTTCACTCGCGTCCAGTTAAATGATGAGTTTGGCTCCAGTAAAATTGAACCTAACCTTGATATTAGAACATTATTTTTCGAGGGTGATTTTGGTAGTTTATTTCCGGCCTTGGATCCAGCTGGTAAGAAACCCATCGATTTAGGTTTTTCAATTGGTAGGCAAGCTTTAACATTTCAGAATGCAATAATGATCAACGATACGGTTGATGGTATAGGTATTGTTCGAAATAACATAAGATTTGCAGGAATTTCGGGTATGCGGAGTACTCTGTTCTATGGATGGAATGAGCTAGATCGAAGTGATGCGGTAAGTCGAGATAACAATAATATGATTGGCTGGTTTAACTCTATAGATACCCCTAGCGGAACGAGGAACGTTGATATGATCTTTATTGATGACGAACGCGAAGGTGGGGATAGTTTTAATATTGGTGGCTCCTCAATACAACGTCTTGGTCATTATAATACGGCTTTTAGAATTAATCACTCTCATGCGGAAAATGAAACTTCAAAGGCCCGTTCAGGAACAATTTATAGTGCTGAGGTATCTTGGACACCTTATAAATCTGATGATATCGCGTATGTTAATACTTATTATGTAGATGGACGTTATACTCAGGCCGGTCGAGAGTCAGTTGTAGGAGGGCCGTTAGGTGGATTAGGGATTTTATTCGCATCTCCTAGTTTGGGCAACTTTTTGTCAGAACTAGATAACTTTACTAATGAGGAAGCTGGCATTGTTTTAGGCTACGAGGCATTCTGGTCAGATGGGCAACAGGCAAATAATCACCGTAAAAGTTTGACTTTGGAGATAGCAGGAATTAAGGATTTAGATGATGCTCCAATTGATGACTTTGCGTTTGGATTTGAGTATCGTACTAGGTTGGCCCATAGAATACAATGGCAGGTAGATTCCGCGTATTCGGTTTTAGAGGATCGTGACGACGGATTCTCCCTTCGCACAGAAATTCGTTACCAGTTTTAATTCAAATAATAGATGTTTGTAAATTGACCAAAAAAAGGTCATACAAAAGAGAGGGTGTCATGACGTCAAATAAGAGTTTCTTTTTTTCTACGCTTCTTTTTCTTTTCGCGGTGGTTGTATATTTTGTTACTTTTCCTTCTATGGTAAATGCAGAACCTTTTGTAAAGGGTGCAAAGCTCTGTGAAGAGTGTCATGAGGAAGAATTTAAGGTATGGTCAAAGACAAAGCATTTTAAGTCATTCCGCAGTGTACACCGTGAACCTAAAGATGCCAGTAAACCATCCCCAAAGAAAATATTGAAGGCGGTCGGCGGTCAAAAAAGAATGAAACGTAATAAAACTTGTTACCTATGTCACTATACTCTTCAGAAAAAAGATGCTGGTGCAAAACATCAGGTGAAATCAGGAACTTCTTGTGAAAGTTGCCACGGTGCGTCCTCTGATTATATGGACATCCATGGTGATTACGGTGGAAAGGATGTTAAAAGAGAGGCCGAATCCGCAGACCATAAGGCAAAACGAATTGCAGACTCAAAAGCGGCTGGTTTAATATGGCCCAGCATGAAATATGAAATTGCTGAAAACTGTATGACCTGTCATGGGCTTGCCAATCCAGATTTAAAGGCGGATGATCTCGCGAAAATGTTGGGTGCAGGCCATCCAATTAATCCTGAATTTGAATTGGTAAAATATTCTCAAGGCTCAGTTCGCCACCGACATTATCCTCCGAACATGAAAACCAATGCAGAGATGACTCCTAAAGAGCAAGCTGAGTTTTTTGTGATTGGTCAAGCAGCCGCATTGGTTTCTGCAACAAGCGTTATGTCTAAATCGAGTGAGGCTAAATATATCGAAGCACAAAAAACCCGCGCTGAAAATGCCAAGGCAGCACTTGCAGGTGTAGCAGAAGCTGCGGACTTATTAGCATCCCCAAGTCGAGCTAATGCTCTCAAACTGGCAGCGGCTATAGCTGGTAAAGATTTGACAGGTGCTGTGGGAAGCAAGCTTCCCGCCAAAGGGGATTATAAATAAGTACTGAATCAAAATAGAAATATTTTTTGGGTGGTAAATGTTACTCAGTAAGTTGTAAAAAAGCTCTGGGTTTTTGTTTATGTGTTAATTTTTGAAGGAGTGGATTATGGCTATAACTACCCAGTCACGTCCACAAAGATGGGATGAGCCTTTTGGCGCCGATATGACAGATGCGGACGTCGAGCGTTTGTTAAGTGTTCCAGAAATCAAAGCCATTGAAGCTGAAAAATTTCCATCTCGGATTTCCCTTGC
>CALJGH010000188.1 GCA_938073925.1 uncultured Nitrospinaceae bacterium | reverse complement strand
GCCAAGTATCGACTCGACTCCATTGGCGTGCCCCATTATGTTGTGCCACTTTCCAAGTTAGTATTTCCACTTTTGGTTTTATCTTTACAGGAGCTGGAGGTTGATAGTTTAGTGAACTGTGCGTTCGGAATTGGTTATATTCTTTCCTCCACTTTTGGATCAATAATTTAGCTGAGACTGTTCCAACCGTAATTGTAAGTTATTAAGCAACAGTTTCGCATAGTTTTAATCCACCTTTTTATTTTTATCAATACTGGTGAGGGATTCATTGGTCCGCATTGATTCGTAAGCAAGAATAGTGACTTGTCTATCCAACCCTTTTCCTTTACGGCGAATACGAGGACGTTTCACCATCAGCTTACGGTCCGATAAACTGACAACACCTCTTTTGTGATCTATCCTAACCGACCTTGCCTCTGCGTTTCCCTTGGTTGTTGCACCGGAGCCGGGGCCAATAGTCGGAAACTATTTGGAATCATTATTCTGGAGGGGATTCTCGCATCGGAAATAATAGGAACGCTAATGGCGCCCTCTTTTTATTCGTTGGTTCAAATCCTGAAAGAAAAGCTGCGAGGTGAAACCACAAAACCTCAACCTTTCGCTTTTACCAACTAAAATAAAAACTCAAAATTCTAACTGAGGTATAATTCTTCTTTTCGAATTCTAGGAGACACCTATGACAGATGCACAAAGAGACCCTGAGGGTGATCTTTTATTACGAACTTTAGCTATGCCAGCAGACACCAATGCAAATGGCGATATGTTCGGCGGCTGGATCATGTCTCAGATGGATATTGGCGGAGGTATTCTGGCTAAGGAAATCGCTAAAGGTAGAGTTGTCACCGTCAAAGTCGACGGAATAACTTTTTACAAACCCGTCAATGTAGGGCATGTGGTTTGCTGTTATGGGAAGTGCATCAAAATTGGTAATTCTTCAATAGTGCTCAAGCTCGAGGTTTGGGTTAAACCCGTGCTTCACGAAAAAGCCGCCGAGCGTTATTGCGTGACCGAGGCTGTTTTCACCTATGTCGCGATTGATCAAGATGGCAAATCAAGAAAGATTGAAAAATGAGTAAATTTAGAAAACGTATAGACAAGTTGAAAAAGCTGCAGCTGATCTTACAAAGAAAGATGTATCCCTTTTTCCATAACACGCATCCCCTATTTAGAAAAAAGGATTACTTTTTAAAACTATTCAAAGAAAAAGCACTGGCATACAATATCGATGCGCTCAACTTTAAAGAAGGTGTTGTTTTAGGATCATTCCAAGGCAAAGACTATTTAATGCACTGCCAGCGTGGGAATTTGATTGAAACCACTATCTATCTGGATAAAATTTGGGAAGAGCATCTCGCAAAAATCATGAGTCTTTATTTGGATGGATCAAATGGAGTAATGATTGATGTGGGTGCTAATATAGGCGCTAACACTTTACCGTTAGCGGCCAAGCACCCTCAAATTAAATTTCATTGCTACGAACCCCATCCTGAAATTTTTGCTCGGCTAAAAAGTAATATCAAACTGAACAATTTTAAAAATGTCGAACCTGTTAACTCTGCCGTCTCAAACTCTACAGAAAAATCACTAAAATTTTATGCGCAAAAAAGTGCAGAAAATATGGGCCGATCGAGCTTGAAACTCAACTCCGACATCAAGGAGCATGATGAAATAACGGTTCCCACAATTAGCATCGATGACACTTTTGCCGACAGTAGCGATCCGGTTCTTTTAATCAAGATTGACACACAGGGGACGGAACTGGAAGTGTTGCAATCCGCAGAAAAGACCATTGAGAAATTCAGGCCTACAATTTTATTTGAATTAGAAGACCGTTATATTTTAGATAGCGAAAGGGATCTGGCAAAGAAAACACTTAAAAAGTTTTTTGAAGGTTTAGATTATTCTCTTTTGAATAACACCAACGGCCTAGATTATTACCCACTACTAGACATCACTAAAAATTATCATGGCGACATTCTTGCTATCCCCCGATAACTAATCGATAAAAGGATTGAACTATTCTAATGGATGCAATCGGCTACTATGGCTCAGCAACTATAAACTTATCGCCCATAACGGCACACTATAAAAACAAACGGGAGCGGCCTGACCACCGCTCCCGTTCGGGTTGGAGCACTTAACCTGTATGGGGGTTAGCACTCGTACTTTAAATTTTTGGAGAAAGAAACCCCTCCACCGCTAGAGAAAAGAAAGGGGGGAGGTATCGGCAGAGGGACATCCATTCATCTTTATTATGACATTTCCCTATTACAATCAGGTTTCACTTACATTGCAGTCATGTCACAAATATCAGGGGATACAACCTTCAATTTTTACTTAAGCACACAGAGCATTGGCAAAGCTGTCTGAGAAGTTCGTGTGTGTAAAGCCCCGTATCATGACCGTCATTCCAGTAGAATTGGATGGCGTAAAGGCCCACCGCTTTCAAATTACTCGGACGAATGGATTCAGGAATTGAACCTGGCTGAATCAATTTTTTCCCGCTCCATTCATCAATGCAATTCGCGCAAGGACAATTTTCGCGTAATTTTTTTACCGGATACTCAGATTCATGACCATCACTCCAGGAAATTCCCAGAGTGTTTTCATTGACCTGTTTGATATTTTTTGGGGCGGGTGCTGCCATAATTATTTATCCTTTTCTATTTGTATCATTGGCGGCTCACCCGCCATAGATTGAAAAGTTTATCTAGTTGTCTCTAAAAGCCTCATCGAGTCTAGTCGCTTAACAGCTACTGACCCATTGGCTCCACGCCTAGCTGATTAGCTTTTCCAAGCTAATTCAAATGAGGCATCCACAGTATCGTCTTTAGATTGGTTGATACTCAACTGCGCCGCCACTTGCCCTGCCAGATTTTTATAAGCCTGGCTTGCAGGTGATTCTGCGTCACCCATGACGATTGGCACACCTGAATCTCCACCTTCAACTACGGCAGGGATTATCGGAATTTGGCCGAGAAGTGGAATCTTAAAAGTATCAGCGAGAGTTTGCCCGCCTCCTTCTTTAAATATGGTGTGCTTCTTATCACAACCATCACAAATAAAATAACTCATGTTCTCGACAATACCCAGCAAAGGTACCTTGACCTGTTGAAACATTTTCACACCTTTATCAGCATCGATCAGGCTGACTTCCTGCGGAGTCGTCACGACTACCGCACCTGAAAGTGGTGCTTTCTGCGTCAGAGTCAACTGCACATCACCTGTTCCAGGAGGCAAATCGATAACCAGATAATCCAGTTCTCCCCATTCAACGTTCTGTAAGAATTGCTGGATTATACCCCCCAGCATCGGTCCGCGAAGCATCAATGGCTGACCTTGCTTGGTAAGAAAAGCTGCTGAGACCACTTTTAATCCATATTTTTCATGCGGAAAAAATTTGTTCTCCTCACCCACTTTTGGGGAACTGATGGGAATACCCATCATCTGCGGAATACTAGGACCATAAATATCTGCATCCATCAAGCCTACCTTTGCGCCGGTCATCGACAATGCAATGGCAAGATTGGTGCTGACGGTAGACTTACCTACCCCACCCTTTCCACTCGCTACAGCAATAATATTTTTAACTCCAGGAAGAACAGGTTGACTGTGCTGGGTAGAACGAACCACGGCTGTCATATTGACATCAACGCTATCTACCCCGTCAATGGCTTGGACTTTAGTCTCACATTCAGTTTTCAATTGTTCTTTAACGGGACAGGCTGGTGTTGTCAGTTCAACATCAAATTTCACCTTACCGCCATCGAACTGCATATTTTTAACAAATCCAAGACTGACAATATCTTTATGAAGGTCAGGATCTTGAACCGTTTTTAGTGCATCAATGATTTTTTCCTGTAACTTTGGGTCTGACATAATTACTCCTCAAAATATAGAAATCCCTAAAATTAAGTCCATCTCTTCTAGGATGGAACTGCAATCAAAAGGATTTCAAAGCTCTTCTTGCAGGTTTCCTTTTAAAATAGCAAAAACAGTTAAGCATTGATTTTGCTTGCTTTACGATACTTCATATTGTATATATTTGACTTTAGCACACAATATATTGTAATTCTGGAACCTAAGGTAAAATTATTAAAACAGGATACTTCGAGTTAAACAGTTGACTTATTTAGTGTTACTCAGATTACTGCCACGAAAGGTCAAATACTCCTCATGATGCTTGAAACCTAATAAGATCGTCACCTTGAAACGTCAAGTTTTTAAATCACTTTTCACTTTCAAATACAAATAATCTTTAATTCACAGGAAAAATGAGACCAGAAAAAACATCTGATCTACAAGAAGAGCTCGAAAAAAGGTTTCTGACCTATGCGCTCTCCACAATCGTATCGCGCTCGCTACCCGATGTTCGCGATGGACTCAAACCCATCCATCGCCGTATTTTATACGCTATGGAAAGTATGGGGATGAATGCAGCGAGCAAACATGTCAAGTCAGCAAAAATAATTGGAGAAGTTCTCGGTAAGTACCATCCCCATGGAGACTCTTCCACCTACGAATCTATGGTCAGAATGGCGCAAGACTTTTCCATGCGTTATCCACTCGTGGACGGAAAAGGAAATTTTGGCTCCATGGATGGCGATTCCCCTGCCGCTTACCGTTACACAGAGGGTCGATTGACGCCTATCACCGCCTTTTTACTAAGTGATATAAAAAAAGACACGGTGGACTTTCGTCCCAACTACGACAACACCCTTAAAGAACCTGTGGTATTGCCTTCGAGGATACCCAATTTATTGATCAATGGTTCCTCAGGAATTGCAGTGGGAATGGCATGCTCTTTCCCCAGTCATAATTTGCATGAAGTTTTTTCTGCCCTGATCTCATTGATAGACGATCCAAAACAAACAGTCGCTTCGTTGATGAAACATATCAAAGGGCCGGACTTCCCCACTCAAGGCATCATCTTAAATAGCAAGGAGGAGTTACGAAAAGCTTATGAAACAGGTTCCGGAGCAGTAAAGATTCGTGGTGAATGGAAAATTGAAGACCTTCCCCGCGGTAAAAAACAAATCATTCTCAAATCGATTCCATATGCGATCAACAAAGCGAGGTTGATTGAAAAAATTGCCGAGATAATTATTGCTAAAAAACTGGCACCCCTTACCGACGTCCGCGATGAAAGCGATGAAAAAGTTCGAGTTGTTCTGGAAATAAAAAATACCGCTGATCCAAATAAGCTAATGAGCTATCTGTTCAAGCACACGGACTTGGAATCAAACTTTCAAATCAATTTCACCTGTCTTAAGCCAAATGGGGAACCTGCACGATTATCATTAATCGATATCTGCCAGGAGTTTCTGGAATTTCGCAAGCAGGTTGTCACGCGTCGCCTTGAATTTGAACTCGCTCTTCTCGAAAAACGACTGCATATTCTTGCCGCCTTCGCTGCGGTTTTTGCAGATCTTGATAAAGCTATAAAACTAATTCGCTCTTCTAAATCTAGAAAAGAAGCGCACGAGAAAATCCTAAATTATTTCAAACTTGATGACGAACAAACCAGTGCCATTCTTGAATTTCCACTCTATCGCTTAGTAGCCTTAGAGATGAATAAAATTCTAGAAGAGCAACTAGAAAAACTAAAGGAAAAAAAGAGAATCGAATCCATCCTTAAATCGCCAAAAAAGATTTCAGACGAAGTTCGCAAAGAGCTTGAAGAAATCGACAAAAAATACGGCGATAAAAGAAAAACTCGGTTTGGCTCCAGTGACAATGTCGAATTCAATGCCGAAGACTTCATTGTGCATGAAGATGTTTATATTGTTCTCAGCCAAAATGGATGGATCCGAAAACTTAAAACGCTTAACGATCCATCGACTCTAAAGTTTAAGGAAAACGATCAACTGTTGGAGACCACTCAATGCAACACAAAGGATCTCCTCGGCTTCTTTACTTCACGCGGTAACGTTTATATCACTAAAGCATATAACCTTCCACATACAAGAACCGGCTTTGGCGAACCCATACAAAGCCTTTTCAAATTTTCAGATGGAGAAAAAGTAATCGGCATGATTCGTTTACCAGGAACCCCTGAAGATAACAAACAGAAATCCGGCCAAAGCTCTCTAAGTTTCGATAAAGTAGATGAGTATATGGTTGTCAGTTCCAATGGATTTGGTTTTCGCTTCCCGATCTCCAATTTAGGTGAAACAACACGATCAGGAAGAAAAATCATGAGCCTGAAAAATGATGACCGAATGATCGGATTTTCTCCCGTGTCCCAAAAACATGTATTTCTTGCTACAGCAGTTGGAAAGGCCGTTGTTATTGCTACCGAACAGGTAACGCAGTTAACTGGGTCTGGGAAAGGTGTCATCTTAATGAAACCCGGCGAGAGCCAATTGGTAGGATTCAAATTTGTCAAACTCAAGGACAAGATTAAACTTGTTTTTGATACCGGGAAAGACAAAGATATCACCGTCAAAAGTGTCCGCCTTTGCAATAGAGGCAGTCAGGGTGTCATCATTTCAAAACGTAACACAATAATAAAAATCACATAATCCAAATGACTAACTATAGTTCAAAAGATATTCAAGTCCTTGAAGGTCTCGACCCCGTCCGTAAAAGACCCGGAATGTATATTGGCTCTACTTCATCGACCGGACTGCATCACCTACTTTGGGAAATTCTCGATAACAGTGTTGACGAAGCACTCAATGGTTATTGCGATAGTATTGAAATGACACTCGACTCTGATCAGGGGGTCACAATTTCAGATAATGGTCGAGGAGTTCCAGTAGACCTTTATCGAAATACAAAAAAAAGCGCGATGGAGATACTATTCACAACTCTCCATTCCGGTGGCAAGTTTGGTCAAGGCAATTACAAAGTATCAGGGGGATTGCATGGAGTTGGTATGGCAGTTGTATGTGCCCTTTCAGAAACCATGAAAGCCACATCTCGGCGGGATGGATTCGAATGGACTCAATCTTATGCTCAGGGGAAACCTCTATCAAAACTTGAAAAGGGAAAACCCACGCGAAACTATGGAACTACTGTTTATTTCAAAGCCGATCCCGCAATATTTCCTAAAATCCAATTCAGTCCAAAGTTAATTATGGAACGGGCGGAATCAAAGGCCTTTCTAAATAAAGGATTAAAAGTAACCTTCATTGAGAACAATAACAAGCATATCTACCATTACCCGGAAGGTATTCGCGACTATATAAAAAAGATCGTGGGTAAAAAATCAACTTTAATGGAAAGCCCTATCTATGTTGAAAAGGAAGATAAATTATTAAAACTGGAAACCGCATTTCTATGGACTCCAAGCACAGATACGCAGGTTCTTTCATTTGCAAATTCCATCCGCACTGTCGATGGTGGAACCCATGAAATTGGTTTCCGAAATGGCACGACAAAAGCCATGAGAGCTTACATCGAAAGAAGGAAGCTTCTTCCTAAAGAAATATCCTCCATCACCAGTGATGATGTCCGTGAAGGATTGGTCGCGATCATCAACGTTTACTTGCAAGGTGAAGTCGAGTTTCAAGGACAGACAAAGGGACGATTAAATTCTGAAATTACATCTCAGGTTGAAGTTGTTATCAAACATTCTCTAGAGCATTTTCTCAATGAAAATCAGTCCCTTGGAGATACTTTGGCCAACCGTATCATTTTATCCGCACAAGCGCGGATTGCCTCTCGGCAGGCGAAAGAAGCGGTTCAACGGAAAACTAATATTTCACATCGTTTAAACCTTCCTGGAAAATTATCTGACTGCGCCACAACGGATAAAGACCAAGCTGAACTATTTATCTGTGAAGGAGATTCAGCTGGAGGATCCAGCAAGCAGGCTAGAGACCGAAAGACTCAGGCCATTCTTCCAATTCGAGGAAAAATTCTCAATGTCGAAACAGCGACCCTGGCGAAAATTCTTGCTAACACAGAAATACAAAACTTAGTTTCCGCTTGTGGCACAGGTATGCAACACAAGTTTGATTACAATAAACTAAGATATGGGAAAGTTATTATTATGACGGATGCGGATGTAGATGGAGCACATATTTGCACTCTTCTACTAACCTTCTTCTATCGATATATGCCCGAGTTAATTGAAAAAGGGCATATGTTCATAGCACAGCCACCACTTTACCGGATTGATGCTGGGAAAAAAATTTTTTATGCTGTAACCGAAGAAGAAAAAGATAAAATTCTTAACCAGTTGAATGGAAGCCAATACGAAATTGGTCGCTTTAAAGGTTTAGGCGAAATGCCAGCATCGGACTTAAGAGAAACGACAATGAATAAAAAATCACGATCCTTAATTCGAGTGGAACTTAGTGATGCTGAAAAAACCAGTGACGCATTTTCACAATTAATGGGTAAAAATGCCGAGTCACGATATAAATTTATAACGGAGAAAGCAGAGTTTGCACAAGACCTCGATGTTTGATTCTTTTCCTCACCTCACCCTACCTCTCTGCCCCCAAACAGATTATTCCACATACCAAGCCTCATTTTTTCAATAACTCATTGAGGCATTGGAGGATTGAGCCAGCTTAATTTTTGGCCTTCAAAAGAATACGATTTAAAATTAACGAATGATTATTAATCAAAGCCCGGTATAAGAACTTCGCGAACAGGCTCTAAGCGATAGGATGACCACCTTAAAACAGGATGGGTTTTAAAAAGTATTCAAAGGCGATACCGATTAAAACAAGTAATGGCCGTTTGTATCGTCTAAATTAAGCTGCGGAATCGATTGAGTCTTTCAATCCTTGCCGCCATTTTTTTATTTGATCCATAGCATTGACAGCTATTTTCTGATTTCTTTCCTTCTTATCTCGAATCTTCATCTCCTGCACCCAGAACAATCCAAAATTAATATTCATGGGCTGAAAATTCTTCGAACTCGACGTGGTTAAATAATTTATCAAGGCTCCCAGAGCCGTATCTCTTGGCGGTGGCATATAATCCTTCCCCATTATTTCTGCAACAGCACTCAGGCTGGCCAACAATCCCATACTGGCAGATTCCACATAGCCCTCTACTCCGGTTATTTGCCCGGCAAAATAAATATCTGGTCGAGATTTAAGTTGCAACTGGTTACTCAACAAACTCGGTGTATCAATGAAGGTATTGCGGTGTATAGCACCCAAACGAAAAAACTCTGCATTCTCTAAGCCTGGAATCATTCGCACGATTCTTTTCTGTTCGGGATAAGTTAATTTCGTTTGAAATCCTACTAGATTGTAAGCAGAGCTTTCTTTATTTTCTTTACGCAACTGCACAACGGCAAAGGCTATTTTCCCTGTAAGAGGATCAGGAAGCCCCACCGGTTTTAGAGGCCCAAATGCCAGGGTCTTAGGTCCACGTTCAGCCAAAACTTCAATAGGCATACAACCTTCAAAATATACAGGCTTTTCAAAGGAGGCCATAGGAACTTTCTCTGCGGCATTGAGTTCTTTAATAAAAGTATAATACTGATTTTCATCCATGGGGCAGTTTAAATAATCCGCATCCCCCTTTCCGTAGCGTGAGGCAAAGAAGGCTTTATCATAGTCAATGGAGTTAGCATCTACGATTGGCGACAGAGCGTCATAAAAATACAGGTATTCCTGCCCTATTAAGCGGGAAATTTCTTCGGAGAGTTTTGGAGATGTTAATGGACCCGTTGCAATTATGACGGGACCCGACTGCGGAATCTCAACAATCTCTTGCCGCTTCAAAGTAATCAGTGGATGATTGGAAATTTTCTCAGTGATCTCTTGAGAGAACAAATCTCTGTCTACTGCAAGTGCCGAACCTGCTGGAACAGAATTATGATCCCCTGAAGAAATTACAATGGAGTTAAAACTTCGCAATTCTTCTTTGAGGATGTAGGGGGCAGAGTGAGGAAGATTGTTACCTAAAGAATTGCTACAAACCAACTCGGCGCAACCATCGGTTTTATGTGCGGCAGTGCGTCTAACGGAACGCATTTCATGTAAGACAACAGGAACACCTCTTTCTGCTGCCTGCCAAGCTGCTTCTGACCCGGCCAATCCGGCACCAATAATGGTTAGAAAATCGTTCACGATTATTTAATCAGGCTGCTGCGTTGGTTTTTTTAAAACCGCACTCGGGACAAAGAGTTGAGGGCTCCTCGTTCTTTTTCCACTTTTCAACCATGAAGGGGTGTTTACATTCAGGGCAAGCTTCAGCCTTCGGTTTATCCCAAGATGTGAATGTGCAATCAGGATACTTGGTACAGCCATAAAATGTCCGACCTTTTTTTGATCGTCGTGGTGCGATTTCACCTTTGCAACCGTCTTCCGGACATTTAATTCCCAATCCAATAGGCTTGGTAAACTTACAGTCGGGATAAGTAGAGCAAGCAATAAATTTTCCGAATCGTCCTCGCTTAATTATCAAAGGAGATTTACACTTATCGCAATCGCCTTCAACTTCGTCTGAAGCTTCCGGTTCGCCCTCGGTACCGGGTTTCTTAATATCTTTTGCATTTTTGCAATCCGGGTACGCCGAACAAGCTAAAAATTTACCAAAGCGGCCCCATTTTATGATCATCGGTTTATCGCATTTTTCACAAACCTCATCCGTTTCTTCGACTTCAGCTTTGAAGTCTTTCATCTTTTTCTCAGCTTCTTCAAGGTCTTTTTTGAATGGCGTATAAAAAGTTTGGAGCACATCTCTCCATTGCTTTTTTCCATCTTCAACTTCATCCAACTGTTCTTCCATTTTAGCTGTAAATGCTGTGGTCATAATATCGGGAAAGTTTTCAACCAAAAGATCATTGATCATGAAACCCAATTCTACCGGTTTCAACCTTCGCTCCTCATTCTGGATATAGTCCCGATCTTTAATAACGCTAATAATAGAAGCATAAGTACTAGGTCTTCCTACACCTTTATCTTCGAGTTCCTTAACCAACATCGCTTCAGTAAATCGTGCGGGTGGTTGAGTAAAGTGCTGTTCCGGTGATATCTCGAGAAGATTTAAATTCTCACCTTTTTTCAGTGCCGGCAAAATTCGGTCACTGTCTTTGGTTTCAGTCTTTTCAGCATTATCGTCATCCTGACTTTCCACATAGACTTTCATAAAGCCTGCAAACTTTAGAATCGAGCCGTTGCTACGGAAAAGGTAATTACCAGACTTGATATCAAACTGAGTTGTATCCAAAACAGCTGGAACCATTTGACAAGATACAAAACGAGACCAGATCAACTGATAAAGGCGAAACAAATCTTTTTCCAGATGATCTTTTAAAAAGTTTGGATCCAAGGTTACATCTGTAGGACGAATTGCCTCATGCGCCTCTTGGGCTGATTTTTTACTTTTATACATATTTGGTTTCGCAGGCAGATATTCCTTCCCATATCGTTCAGGGATGTAATTCCTTACTTCTTCCAGAGCTTGGTCTGACAACCTGACCGAGTCTGTACGCATATAAGTAATGAGACCGACTGTCCCCTTTTTCTCGAGCTTGATGCCTTCATACAACTTTTGCGCCAGCATCATCGTCTTCTTTGGAGAATAGTTTAATTTGCGAGATGCTTCCTGTTGCAAAGAACTGGTAATAAAAGGAGCGCTGGGGTTTCTTTTTCG
>CALJGH010000187.1 GCA_938073925.1 uncultured Nitrospinaceae bacterium | reverse complement strand
TTCTACTCCTGAAGCCTTGGCAATGCCTTTAACCATGGATGATGCGGTGATGACTGATGCCGATTTTCCGAAATGCTCATGGAATGTGGGTAGCGGTGGAAGTTCGCCGTTCCCCCAGAGCCAGATGCTGTTAACAGGATCTTTTTGTTCCTGAGTGCGTTTTTGATTATAAGGAAGATTGTGCAAAACTATTTGCGCTTGGTTCATCACGAAAACAAGATCGCGCACGTCTTTTCCTTCGGGCATAAACTTTCTTATTCCCTCGCCAATAAGTTCGTTGGGTGGAGTCAACCTTTCCTGTATTGGTGGTATTTTTACTACTACGAGATTATGATATCCCTTTCCATGATGGAACGCGGCATCCGTCACCTGCTCATTTAAAGCGTTTATTAAATGCTCTGAGTCTTCAGCAGATAAATTGCCGCCTGTATAATCCTTCATTACCATATCGTCATGGGTGGCTTGAAGGGTTATTAGATCGCAGCATAAAACGGTTTCATCTGCTTCAGGTTTTACACCGAGTCCGATTGCATCGAGAGCGGCGTGACCAATTTTATATTTTTCCGGATCATAGCCAAAAAGCCCAAGGCAGGAAATTTCGTTCCCGGGATGAAGGCTGTCTGGCAGAGTTTGCACTGGCCCACATTGGCCCTTTTGTACCAGTGCATCCAGATTGGGCGTCTCTGCAAGTTGTAAAGGAGTTTTATTATCTTTTTCAGCGAAAGGCTTGTCAGTCAGGCCTGCCACAATTACGACTAAATATTTCATTTCATTAGGGAGTTTATTGGTCCGGTAAGCCGGAGAATAAGAATTATAACTTAATTTTTCTAAATTCCCCAGTCCAATTGCGAAGTTGTTTTGATGAATTAAATAGAGAGCGCAAAATATAAACCAACTGCTTATCAATACAGATAAAATTTTTAATTGAATAAACTGGAAGCTTTCAAAAAATATTTTCCTAAAAAATCAGGACAGAGCGGGCCAAATTTTTTATTGGATAAGAGATATTTTGTTGTCTTAAAACTGGGTTTTGCCCAAAAAATCAGACTATTATGGACGAGTTGTTACTTTTGTGATACGGTATTCCAAAGAATTTAATTTCGCTGAGTGAATGGAATATTTTGAGAGTTTTTTATCCATTAGTTTCGAGGAGAAATTAAGGAGATTATAAATGTATGAGGTGAACGAGATTTGTAAAAATGGCTCGTCTCTACCCCTGACCACTGATGGCCATCTTCGCATTGTGTTTATAGGTACGGGTTCTGCTTTTGCAAAGCGTCGGCGACAGTCCAATATGCTTATCATTCAGGGTGACCACCATGTTTTGATTGATTGTGGCACGCAAGGCCCTTTGGCGTTAAATGATGTGGGACTGAGTGTTTTGAAAGTACGCTGTTACCACCCTACACATAGCCATGCAGACCATATTGGCGGGATGGAAGAAGTCGCGTTGATGAATCGCTATACTCCCAACGCGGAAAAACCCGATATGATTATTCTGCGTGATTACCAGGATCTGCTCTGGAGTAAAAGTTTGGCGGGAGGTTGCGAATCCTGTGAGGCTAATCAGGGCCGTCCCCTTCAATTGAATGATTTTTTCAATATTTTACGTCCACAAAATATAGAGATCGATGGCCGAAAATTCTGGTCTTATAAACATGGGCCCATTGAGCTGGTTATAATGAGGACTCGGCATTTTCCAGACACGGCTATCAGCGTTGATGAATCGCAATGGTGTTCAGGTGTTTTCATAAATCGACGTGCTTGGATTTCGGGAGACACTATGTTCGATGCGGATTACCCGATTCGATTCAGTAAAATGGCTGAAGTCTTGTTTCATGATACGCAATTGTTTTTTGGCGGAGTGCACGCTTCCTATCAAGAGCTAAATACTTTGCCGGATGATGTTAAAGCAAAAATGTATTTGTACCATTATGGGGATAACTGGGATAAACCGGAAACCTGGGCAAAGGGGGCAACCGATTTTACGGGTGAACCTGCTAAAGATGGTTTTCTGGGTTGGGCAGAACAGAATGTGGCATACGATTTCAAATAAATAACATTTCTGATAAAGTTTCGCGTTACCCACAAGTTTTAAGTATCAAAATAATGTTAGGGCGGTTAAGGAGGATGGCCCGAAGATGAGTTGCCAGATTACTTTAAGCACTTGGTCCGGGGAAAGTAAGACAGAAGCTGCCGAGAAACTATCTAGAATATTCCGGCTGAATAAGGAAAAAGGCCTGGCTACAGTGGAAGGTCTTTGCGAAGGGCTTCCCTGGCGATTCGAAAACACTATTTCCGACCAACAGGCAACCCAAGCTGCAAAATTTTTACAAGAGCTTGGATTCTCTGTAGACATCACCCCGGTAGAAGGCGAAGTAGAACCTTTACCGGTAGCCGCCGATGAGACTGAACCTGCAGTACCCGCTATACCCTCAGAAACTGAATCCTCTTATCGCATGGGATTCCAAGGCGATGGCAGCACTTTGCTCGGCATCACTTTCACCAACCTTATTAAAACCATTTTTACTCTCGGGTTTTATCGGTTCTGGGCAAAGACCCGAGTGCGACAATATCTTTGGGGACAAACGCTTTTTGCCGGTGACCGCTTTTCTTATCACGGAACAGCAAAGGAGCTGTTGAGAGGTGCTATTCGTTTTGGAATGTTTTTTCTTCTTTTCGCTGCGGTGAGTGTCTATACCTTTCTTGAGTTTGGTCCGGAAGAAAGCGAGCTGGTTGGAAATTTATTTACAGCGATCTTTATGTTTTGGCTTCCATTTCTTATGGTGGGAGTATGGAGATATCGTCTTTCCAGAACAGCGTGGAGGGGAATACGATTTTCCTTCCGCGGTCAGGGACGACAAGCTTTGACAGTTTATTTTAAAGGTTATCTTGCTGTTCCTCTTACCTTGGGTCTTTACTGGCCTTACTTCAAAATGGAAACAGAAAAATTCTGGCGGCAAAATTCCTGGTTCGGCGATGTGCAGATGCGGTTTTCTGGAAAAGGAAAAGACTTTCTGAAAAGATTTATTGTTGCCCTATTCCTTACTCCTTTAACGTTAGGATTTTATCTTTTCTGGTTCAGTGCCGATTTAAGTCGCTACATATGGTCCCATACCCATATTGGGGGTGGTACTTTCCATTTTCCTATTAAGGGACGAGATTATTTCAATTTAAAAGTGGTTAATTTTTTGATAATTATTTTTACTCTCGGCCTGGGTAATTCCTGGGTTGTGGTTCGCAATCGCAAATTTATGGCTGATCATTTGACTTTTTCCGGAAATATTGAACTAAATAGAGTCGTTCAGGAGATGCAAGACAGTGGAGCCTTTGGCGAAGAGAGTACGGATATTATGGATGTCCCCATAGACATCGGTTAAACTCTCCTTTATAGATTTCTAAAAACATCCGAACCTCATCCTTCGAAGCTGAAAGAATAGAAGGATAACAGCTTACTCAAAGCTCTTGTCAGGAGCGGGAATGGTTACCCCAAAATTGCAGTTTAGCGGTTACCTGTTCGATGGAAAACGTGCAAAAAAGCAACCCGTTCGCATAGAATTAACGCCGTTTCATATCACTCTTAAATTTTCCGGCCGTTCTGCGGAGAGTTGGCCTTATTCAGAAATTCGATGGGCTGCAGAAACAACTCCTTTCCATATTGAACACCAACTCAATACCCCAGAAGGTGAGAGGCTGGAAACTCTGGTTGTGGAAAATCCTGATTTTTATGAAAACTGCCAAAGAATAGCCCCGAATGATTTTTCTCGCACAACAATAAAAAATTCTTTCAATTGGAAAATAATTTCAGCGGGAGCCTTAATCCTCCTTTTATTTTTTTATGCAGTATTTAAAATTGTACCCTATTATTTTGTGGACCAGCTCGCAGATAAAATTCCATTAGAGTGGGAGGAGACAATCGGAGACGTGGTTTTGTCTACCTTCCCGGTAGAAAAAAATCCTGACCCAAGAGTAATGGCCTTGCTCACGGATACACTCCGTCTTTTAAAGCAATCTAAGGTGGAAGAGACTCCCTACAACCTGAAAGTTTTTATTTTACCGACGGAACAAATTAATGCATTAGCTTTGCCGGGTGGAAATATTATCATCTTTGAAGGATTACTCAAAATAGCTGACTCGCCTGAAGAAATCGCAGGTTTATTGGCTCATGAAGTGCAACATATATTTCTGAAGCACTCTACCCGAGGTATATTACGAAACTTGGCATCAGGGATGTTGCTAGCTCTGGTTCGAGGAGATGCTAATACTGTTATGGAAGGCGTGGTTGGCATTGCCGGGCAACTCAACACCTTGGGGTTTAGCCGTAAAATGGAAACAGAAGCCGATATAAAAGGGATAGAGCTAATGTTAGAGGCGAAAATAAACCCTAAGGGAATGTTGAGTATTTTTAAAAAGTTGCTAAAAGAGGAGTTGAAATTAGAGGAGAATAAAAAGAATTCATCCATATCTAAAAATGCCAAGGAATTTTTTTCTTATCTGTCTACTAATCGGTCTGCTAAAATTCAGATTAAAGAACTTGAAAACAAAATAAAGAATAATTCAGAAAAACTCTGGATCCCTCTTTATCCCAATTCCAACTGGAATGAAATAAAACCACAAGGTTGATGAATAATTCCAAACTTAAAAGGTTTCACCTTATTCTGAAACCTAAATTATATTTCATACTGAGTCTGGCTCTTTTTTTTAGATTGCCTGGATTTGATGCGGTATTGGTAAGTGATGAACTCGCGATGGTATCCTTATGGGGCCAGATGCCTTACGAAAAAATATTCCAAAATTATCAGTACCCCAACAATCATATTTTATTAACAATAATTCTGAGTTTTTTACTAAAGTCATTTGGATTGCATGAATGGCTCCTCCGTCTCCCAATATTAATTTGTGGAATTTTAAGTATTTATCTGGGCTACAAAGCAGGAAAGTTAACTGGGAAAAATACATTGATAGGTTGGATGACAGCTTTTTTTATGGTTTTAAGTGAATGGCATATTTTTTTCTCTACAAATGCTCGAGGCTACCTTGTAATTATGATGCTGGGGCAAATCTGTTTTGTAAAACTACTAGGTCGATTGCAAGAAGATCCAAAGCCTACTCAATACGACAGCGGACAAGTAAATATTTTAATTAATTTATTGGGTTGGTTATTGATTTGGACCTTGGGAACCTGGACTTTGCCCACATTTATATTTTTTGAATTATCTTTGGCTATGTTTTTGTTGGGAATCACTATTTCAGGAAGAGCTGTAACAAAAA
>CALJGH010000186.1 GCA_938073925.1 uncultured Nitrospinaceae bacterium | reverse complement strand
GAAAAGTTTTAATATCTTTTGACTTTTCAATTTTCACCTCTTGAATCAATTTAGCTATCTTTCGATATTTTCGACAAAGATCTATTACCCGTTCCCGGTCTTCCTTGACCTCATCGTCCAATATGTTTTTCGGAAGTCGCTTATTGGACTCGATCTTAAAAAATTCATCGTCCGACCCCTTATCCACATCGCATTTTAATCCGTTAATTTTTCCTGTACGGACAACTTCTTCTTTCAAATTCAGAATTGATTTGTTTATGAATTCCAACAAATGGTTGGCAGCTAAATGAAACTCTTCATCGATCTCCTTAGGTTCCTTTAGTTTGTAATAAGGATAACGATCAAGAATATGTTTGATATAAAAAGCGACAATCGCAAGGTTTCGAATGCAGGCAATATATTCAGAAAAAAAAGACCATGCTTTATTCTCACGAGCCCCATGTTCATCGAGAACACTCTCCAGATATTCAGACTCCTGCATCAACCTTGAATAAATTTTCCTAGAAACATTATCATTCCCTGCAACAATTTTTGCAAAATCGTTGCCTACCATAAAAAACAGTTCGCAGGGCTCTTGAACTATTTTCAAGAACTCCTCTTCGGAAATGATCTGGATAAGTGATTTAGGTTCCATAGTACCTGCTGGACTAGTGTGCAAACGAAAAAACAGTAATAACTACAACCTTATCATATATATAATTCAAAGAACGCTAAAAGCTTGAAGTTTTAGCAAGCATTTTTTGAGGGATGTATTTTTGCCAGGTTTCAAGATGGGAATCTGGACTAGGGGGGATAATAAAAGGAACAAAACTATAATCGGGCTTGGTTGGTTTACACTTCAACTTCATATTGATTTCCACGGGCGTGCGATTTCCTTTTCGCAGATTACAACTTTTACACGCTACAACCACATTGGTCCAATTGGTTTTACCACCTCTCGACTTGGGCATAATATGATCAACCGTCAAAGGGTGGTTGGAGGTACCACAGTACTGGCAGGTGTAATTATCGCGGCGCAATATGTTTTTCCTGCTGAATGAAATGCCATTTTTATGGTTGCGATGAACCATTTTCAGCACCCTAATCACAGTTGGAATCGCAAAACTTGTAGCGGGCGTTCGAACGCAATAATCAGAATTATCCAATTCTTCGGCTCTACCACCAAAAACCATAATCAGAGCATGGCGGGCACTGCAAAATTGCAGAGGCTCATAGGAATAGTTTAGTATCAGGCTTTTAAATGAATCCAGCAAAATTTCACACCTCATAAGGCTGAACAGCATGAATTAATTTACTCAACCACGTAAATCTAAAAATTTTACTCTTTCTAGTATTCAGCTGTCAACCGATTAGGAACATCAGCCCTTCAAAGAACATTTCCTCTCCCAAGCCTCGTTTGAGGATCTAGAACATTTTTAATTTTTTTCAAACCTTCAATACTCTCCTCTCCAACCATTTCATGAAAATATTTTTTTTTCTTCTTCCCTATTCCATGCTCAGCAGACACCGTCCCCTCCCATGAAATAATTTTCCTTGCAAGTTCATCATACAAAGACTCGGCTAGTTTTTTTTGCGAAGAATCTGGAAGTAGATTGATATGCAAATGATTATCGCCTAAATGACCAAATATAACGTATGGAAGCCCCTTGCCGAAAAGAGTCTTGTTATAAAACGTCATCATATCGTCAAAGTATTTATCCGGTACCGCCATATCCGTTCCAATTTTTTCCCTGCCTGCTCTAGAATTCTTCTCATTTACCAGCATTGGAATTTGATGCCTGAATTCATGAAAAGCTTGAACATCCTTTTGGTCATGAGCAAACCAAGACTCATCCATAAGAATATTTTTATCGGTCAAAAACTCGACCCATACTAGCAATGCGGCATCGTAATCGTTTTGATCTGCAACATCTTCTTCAAAAAATAAAGCAGCTTCAGCCTGTAATGGAATATTAGGATAATTCTCTCGCAATAATTCTAACGAAAAACGATCAAAATATTCAAGTGAGCAGGGAGAAACAAAAGTTGTCGATTTAATTTTGGAAACCAAGTCCCAACAGTATTTTTCTTTTTCAAAAAACAGGACAGCGCTTAAAAAAGTATCTGGACGAGGAAGCAATTTCAAACATATATTTACAAATATTCCCAAAGTGCCATCGGACCCGATGAATAAGTCCAGCCAGTCCATTCCAGGTTGCACAAAATAACCCGCAGCGTTTTTGCAGTTTGGGGTGGTATATTTGATTTCAGGAAATCCAATTTCACTGTCATCATCCATAAGGAGTGGTTCCGTTATTTTATGGCCACGTTTTACCATCACTCTTCTTCCATCCGCCAGAATACAATCTGCCGCATTAACAAAATTTCGGGTCACACCAAATTTGTAACTGCGCGATCCCGAAGCATTGGTTGCTAAAGTGCCGCCGATGGATGCATTGGTTTCTGTGGGATTAGGGGGATAGAACCAGTTGGTATTTTTTAGATGTTCTTGCAGATTCAGCAATGTCACAGCTGGGCCCAGCCAGATTTCTCCATTCTTAACAGTCTTCATTTCATTGAATCGCTCCAATGAAATGACGATACCTTCTGATGGAATTCTGGAAGCATTTAGTCCAGTTCCCGCTCCAGAAATGGTGACAGGTCTTAAATCATCTTTCAGAGCACAAACGAGTTCATCCACACTTTCAGGAATAAGCACTTCCTCTGCTTTACCACCAGAATAGTTGGAAGCATCCCTCAAATAAGGTGCTATGCTTTCTTTACTGGTCTTTCGTATCATTCTGAAGTGATCAGATAAAGTATTATGGGTTGTTTTCGGAACTTTCCTCTTGCGGGGCAGTTCCTTCTTCTTTCATTTTCCTACGTTCGGCCTCAACCTTGGGTTGGACATGAATGAACTTGGCATACTTCACCAATAGGATCATCATTATTCCAGCAAACACGACGCCCAACCAAAAAAACAGATCGTCCACTAAATATTTCTCCTGAAAGTTAAAAGAGTTATTATAACATCCTTGGCGATTTCAAAAAAGAGAGGGTATGCAATGTTACAGTGGCAAACAAAAGCCGCATCACTTGACAGTACCAGCTATCAAAAAGTATCCTCTTCCAATTATGAATAAACACAATTTAAGGAATACATTTTGAACAACGAAAATTCCATAAAGAAAACAATAGTTATTGATGGTACTACCCTGTACCTGAGCAAGCCAGACAAGACTCAACCCACTTGGATAGGGCAAGATGAAGTGTTGAAGCAGATTCATGCTTGCTGGCTGGTAGTTTCTGATAAGGATTACCCACTTTCACCAAGAATCACGGGAATGCCGGGGACAGGTAAAACCACTTTGGCCATGGTTGCGGCACTACAACGCAAACAACCTTTATATATATTTCAATGTACCAGTGACACACGTCCTGAAGACTTGCTAGTGACCCCCGTACTTTCGGAAAAAGGGTCCATTTCCTATCATGCATCGCCTTTAGTTTGCGCCATGATCACAGGCGGCATATGTATTCTGGATGAAGGCAATCGCATGAATGAAAAAAGCTGGGCTTCTCTCGCCCCCTTGCTGGATCATCGACGCTATGTAGAATCTATTATCGCGGGCATACAAATTCATGCCCATCAAGATTTCCGTACCTGCGTCACCATGAATAATGACGAGTCTACTTTTGAGAT
>CALJGH010000185.1 GCA_938073925.1 uncultured Nitrospinaceae bacterium | reverse complement strand
AAACCCTCTCGATTTACGCCTAAAATAGCTAACCCAGAATTTTCGACAATGACCATCTGGTCTAACATTCCATTTCCAGTGACATAATTTTTGGGTAGAACCAGAAAACGACGACGACCATTTTTAACAAACTGGAGTCGGCTTTTGTAACGAACGGCCTTAGCTCTGGTTATATTGTTAGAGCCAGAAGCTAGACCTCCAAATTCTTCTACCACTCCGACATCAATAAAACGCGGATCGTGACCGTAGTATTCGTCTGATTTTACTATTACTCTCCCTTCCGGGGAATAGACTCTCAGGTGGTATTTATCATCAAGAATAATAGTGTCCTTGATCTTGTTTCCGCTCAGGTCGGTTTGCGTCAACCCATATAAGTTGAAGAATTTGCCATAAATATCTGGAGTATTCAATTTGGATCCCAAGATATAGCGCCTTCTCTTATATATAACCTTCTTTATCGAGCCATGAAAAGGGGCTTCAAATCCTGTGCTTTGCGACAAAAGTGTTGGCTTTGCTCCAAAAGGGCGAATGATGCGGAAATAAAGGTTCACGTCTTTCCAGACATGTTTGAAACCTTTTTTTCCCGGTTGCCGTTC
This sequence comes from uncultured Nitrospinaceae bacterium, assembly GCA_938073925.1. GTDB lineage: Bacteria > Nitrospinota > Nitrospinia > Nitrospinales > VA-1 > UBA8687. The sequence goes on along the minus strand of CALJGH010000185.1, from coordinate 3,295 downwards.
TAGCGCAAAAGATTCCAGCTTGTCGCCCACCTGGTTAGTTACAAAAATTTCATCACGGCCATTTCCATTGATATCGCCCACATCGACTCCTAAAAACCGGTCAATCCCTTTTCGCTTCCTTAATTGGCCAATTTTTCTTAGCTTGCCTTTTTTTAGTTTATAGACCATGACCCGATAACGGTCGATGAGAACGTATTCGTTTTTACCATCGCCGTTCAGGTCCCCTGCATCGAAGTCCACAATTTCATAGGGGAATTGGTTTTTGTCAATGAATTTGAAAGATTTATTTTTGGCATCAAAACTGGTTTGTGCGCCTCTTATTATTTCTCTTCGTGCTTGTGCCGCGGGTAGGTCATCTGATAGTACTTGAGCCTGTTTTTGCAGTGAACCGTCTTTTGAAGAGATCAGCTTGTAACTCAAAACCATCTTTCCCTTAACAGTGTGTACATTGGGAATCAAAATGAGGTCAACATTAATTTTGCGCTTCAGCCGTCTGAGGCTTTTGGATTTTAAGGCAGAGATCTCGTTCAGTTTTTCATCAATCATCCACAAACCAAAATCAAAAGCCGGAACCTCAAAACGTGGGTGCCTGTTCAACTTCTTTTCCAGGTTGAGACGAAGCCGGTCGGCATCAATTTTTTTTCGAGTTTTAATATTAGGCGGAGCGACCAGAAAAGTTAGCTTTTGAAATGGGCTTCTAACACCATCGCCTTCTTTTGGGAGTGCCGTTGGATTAAGCGATCGAGCATGCGAGAAATCCTTTCGTACTTCTAGTATTTCAACTTCGCCCAAATCTGTTTCCTTTCGCCCCACCTTCTTTTTGGTGACAGGATGAAAAAGCTCTCTACCGTAACGAATCAGTTTTAGACGGTCTCCTTTTTTTACCGCCATACCACGCTTGAGGTCGAGAGTCAGTCCGTTACCCTCCACGGCAATGACATAGCCTTCCAGTGGGGGATAAAGCGATTCAATTTGAGAGACGATGCGATCCAAAGTTGCATCGGACTGAGCAAAAACAAGCCCAGGCAAAAATGCGGCAAATGAAATTATGGCAATTAGAAATATTTTGAGAAAGCTTTGTTTTTGCATAAGTTGAGTATAAAAAATAGTTCCCGTTACTTTGAGTTACTTAATAGCCAAGGTTTCTAACAAGTATCTTGATGAGAAATATTATTGCTTCCCCCTCATTCTGCCCTTCTCCCTCCGTGGGAAAAGGGACTGAGTGAACCCACTCCCTAAGGTATGTAATTTATATATCCAGTAACTGAACGGATACTTGTGCACCTTCTTTAATTTCAGATTCTTCCAGAGGGAAAATCAGCAGTCCATTAGCATTGGCGGCAGATTTTAAAATCCCGGATCCCTGTTCGCCTGCCGGAGTTACCGTATATTCGCCACTGCTCGATGAGACGATTGCGCTTAAAAAATGCAGTCGTCCTGGTTTTTTATGGATGGTTCGTGTCAGTTTGGCTTGCACCGTTTGGTGCCGTAGGTCTATGCACCCCATCACTTTTTTCAGAGAAGGGCGGACAAACTGTTCAAAAGAAACAAATGAGGAAACCGGGTTGCCGGGTAGTCCAAAAATAGGCGTTTCGCCAATGCGACCGAAAGCCAAAGGTTTGCCTGGTTTCATGGCGACCTTCCAGAAAAGCATTTCCTGTCCCATTTTTTGCAGGCTGGCTTTGACAAGATCGTAGTCCCCCACCGATACACCGCCAGATGAAACCACGATATCTGCTTTCAGTGCCGACTCAAACTTTTCCATTAAATCTTTTTCTGTGTCTTTTGCGATTCCTAAATAAATAGGCAGGCCGCCTGCCGAACGGATTTGTGCCGCCAGCATATGTCCATTGCTGTTGTATATTTGGGGACCTTCCGGTTTCTGGTCGAGTTCGAGAATTTCGTCGCCGGTGGAAAGAATGGAAACAGTAGGTTGCTGACCCACCGCCACTTGCGACCGACCCACCACAGCCATCATACCAATATGAGCAGGACTCAGAGTGACGCCCTTTTTAATGACGGTTTCGCCTTTTTGCACATCTTCGCCCGCCTTGCGGATATTTTCTTCGACATCAGCGCGGTCTTTCGCGAGGATGGAGCTCCCTTCTTTATCTGTGTCTTCCTGCATCAAAACCGCGTTGGCACCTTCCGGGATGGGAGCACCTGTCATGATGCGCATAGCCTGACCTGGTTTTAAAATACCTTTCGCAGTATATCCGGCGGCAATTTCTTCTACCACTTCGAGTTTGACAGGAGAATCGGGAGTGGCGGTCGCAATGTCTTCTGCGATTAACGCATAGCCATCCATCGCGGAGTTATCGAGCGGCGGATTGTTTAACCCGGCAACGATATCTTCCGCAAGCACCCTTCCTAATGCTTGACCCAGAGAAACTTTTTCAACGCCTTTGAAATGAATTTTTTCAAGGATTTTTTTCAGTGCTTCCTCGACGGGAATCTGACTCATGATGGTTCCTTCTTTTGATATACGATTATTCTCATGTTCCTTTTCTCATAATCTTCTGCTGTGTTGATGTTCATAAACTTTGACCGGTCCGCTTCGTCAATCTTTAACTTTTTAAATGGGAGTGCCTCAATAATCCTGGACATGGAAAGCTCTCGTCTTGACATGGCTTCAAAAAGAGGAACGATGAATTTGGGTTCGTAAATGGCGCACATGGGCTCATAACCGAAACGGCCTTTTTGAACATAGCAGGTGCCATATTTTAAGGGGTCTCGCTCTTGTAATATTGTCTCGAAATCCTCTTCTTTTAAAAAGGGCATATCGCATGCAGTTATCATCCACGCCTTATCTGGAAATCGCCCCATCAAAGTCGCCAACCCACCTACAGGCCCCAGTTGGATGTGTTCGTCATTAATACGTTCGACATTATCGATTTCTGGCAAAGAACTCATATCTAGATCGGCCCGCGAGGATAGAAATATTTTATTGCAATATTTGCTCAACAGATCGACGGCCTTCTCTGTTCCCGATTTGCCCTCATAGTTTAACGCAAATTTTGGTTGTCCCATTCGCTTGCTTTCACCGCCTACAAAAACAGCTCCAAAAAGTTCGCTGGCACATCTTTTGAAATGACCATTGACAAAATCAAAGATTTTTTCTATCTCGTCTCGATGGAATAAAGGAATGCCCTGTTCAACAAACTTATCCAGTGTTCCCGCCCCTTGATGCACAATGGCACGAATTCCCTTGCTGTCAGCGCGAATCGGCAGTTTGCCTGTGTCATCAAGAAATACAACTTTGTTGAATGGGGACTGCTTGTATCCTTCTATCAAT
>CALJGH010000184.1 GCA_938073925.1 uncultured Nitrospinaceae bacterium | reverse complement strand
GGGTTCCAATGAAGCAAAAACTAAGAATTTTTAGGAGTTAATTGGGGTTTTAAGAGTGTGTCATAAAAACCCAAAAAGTGTGTACGGAGTGTGTAGGTAGTTTTTAGGGGTTATGGAAACCATAACCCCTTGTAAAATGGTGCCCCCGAGGCGATTCGAACGCCTGACCTACGGATTAGGAATCCGGTGCTCTATCCAGCTGAGCTACGGGGGCACGTTATTTTTCAATTATTTAAAATAAAACCTTTATAAGAAAGCCTTGATTACTTATTTTTCTTAGATTTTAGCACAAGTGATCTCATTTGGACTTTAGAAGTAATCTTAGGACGATCAACAGTCCCCGTATTGACAAAAAAAAAGTTGGCTTAAAACTATGAGAAGGTGTCGCTTAATAACTTCCAACTAAGGTTGGCACAGTCTCAAAATGTCCGAAGATCCCAACAACCCAAACGCCAAGAGATACAAAACCGAACTCATCGTTATCATCGCTCTGATGATTATTGTTGCAGTTTTTATTGTAGTACAGGTGATGCCACAGTTTTAAAGATGCCAATAACCTCTACAAATCCAACTTTTTTTTCAGTCCACGTATTATCGGTAAAATTAAAAACGCCAAAATGACAATGGGGAACTTATATTTCGTGGGAGACCAGTCAGGACTTACACCAAATAACGAATAACCCCACCCCGGCCAATACTCACCTGTGGCGCTGACGATCATGTACGCCAAAGCTATTGATATGATCAGAGCAATATTTTGATTAATAAATTTCATTATTTCTTATCACTGCGCTCCGCTGAAAAAATCCAAAATACATAGGTCGATTACTGTTCAATACAGATAATAAATTAGAGTTGACATACATATTTTATGAGAAAAAAGAATTTTTCGGATCCCTACTGGAACAACCCTCTATAACCGGGAATTATTTTCCTCACAATTGATAAAACAGACCATCTTTTTCGCTTTTTATTGGGTCCTGTTCCTTTCAACTGTCAAAACCTTCTAAATTCACCCTGATTATGAATAATTGATTTTGGCATGCAATTAGTAAAGGTTTTTAAAAAATTTTTGTCCGTAATTTTGGTTTAGGCATTTGAATATCTATAGAAACATCTGACCACTCGCAATCACCCATCTTCTCTTCCAGCTTTTGGTGCAAGTCAAGGATGGTCATTCCACCTGATTCATAATCCACTAACTTTTCTTTTGAAATTGAAACAAAACTATACTCTGTTTTTTCAACAGGCAAACGCAAGCTTCCATCCTCGCCAAATTCACCATAGGACTCACACCTGCTGATTAACTGCTTAAGAGTTTTCACGCTCCTAGTAATATTATTTTTTGATATCATTATCAACCTTCCTATCTCTATCAAAATATTCGATTTCTAAATTCTCTTTTTTTGCAGCTTCGATAACTTTGGAATAGAGTTTTTTGTAGGCCACGCGGCTGGATTGAATCGACATCTCGACCTCGCCCGCTCTTGCGCCCGTTCAAACCAGTAAATAGCATACTGTATTTTTATCGGCATTACCGACCTGGATTAAAATAAATTCAAATCTAGGCACTTTCTGTACATGCAACATCCCCTGATGAGTATCTGAAAACTTTTTTTCATATCGAGCATGAAAACCACCGGTATGTGCGAAGTCATAACTTTATACGAACCCGCAGGGAAACGTGTTTCTGATGCCACTTTCTCTTCGCGATATTCATCTTCAAGACCAAAGCATTGAAATACATCATCTAAGTAGATAGCACTTATTGTTGCATCTTTGTCACTGGTAAAACGCTCGACAAACAGTTTCATTTTCAAACTCAAATATTTTTCTCTGGGATTAGGCATACCTTCACGTTTATCTACCTATATTGAACATATTATATAGACAATATGTCCAAATCAAGCAACTGCACTTTGACATACGGTAAGGGGAGTACTATCATAAAGCCTTCTAAAACAGGAACCGGGAGATTACATATATGATCAAGGTTCGAGCGAGCCAGATATTCACCCACTCTATGGAAGATGTGGTCGCAGCAAAAAAATTATTAGATGCCGGTACTTCATTTGAAGAGACCGTTGAAAAATACAGCACCTGCCCTTCTAAAAAAAATGCTGGGGATTTAGGGTGGATGCCTGAAGGAAATCTGCAGTCCATTATGGGGCAGGAAATATCCAAAGATCAGTTAGGTGAAATCATTGGACCCGTGCACTCCCAATACGGCTATCATATTTTAAGAATCTCTGAGATCGAAGTTGAAAAAATTGAAGGACCTTTCACTCCTGATCTGGCCATGGAAGAAGCAAATCGAATTTTTCCAGATATCCATTCTTTACTTTTCAAGCAATTCCATATTGGAATGCCCGTCACCCCATATAAACCAGAAGAAACCATAAGCTCCGTTTGCAAAACTCATAACACCCCTGTACAAGCTGCCCTAGATGCCTTGAACAAGGAGTTCTCTGAAAAAAATGTTTCGATCATTACTTGTGAAAAGCTTAAAGAAAAAATGGATTCAGGGGAAAAACCTGTTCTATTAGACATCCGCGAAAGCTGGGAACGTGATATTTCGAAGATAGAAGGTTCGCATATTATCAACGCCGAGAATAACGAACATGTTTTGAGTTCTTTTGAAAAAGATCGCGAAATGGTACTTATCGATTGGAAGCAGGATCGTAGTCCCAGTTTTCAGAAATGGTTGACACAACGTGGATACACCAACGTCCAGTGCCTAGAGGGTGGAATAGATCTTTGGTCAGAAAAGATTGACACTCAAAACAACCGTTATGATATCGACGAAGACGATGGCTACCGATATGAAGACATTTTGGATGAGCCAGACGATCACGAAGGCCACGACCATGAGGGACACGACCACGATCATCCGGAGGGTTAAACCTACCCAGACTCTATGCACTCCCAAGATCCGCTGTTAGATATTCAAAATCTCAGCACCTTTTTTCATACCGAAGAAAACATTGTTCGCTCGGTCCGAAATGTAGATCTGACTATTTATCCTGGTGAAACGGTTGCTTTGGTTGGTGAATCCGGTTGCGGTAAATCCGTCACCGCTCTAAGCGCAATGCGTCTCGTACCCATGCCCCCGGGAAATTTTGAAAACGGTCGCATCCTGTTCAAAGGGAAAGACCTGCTTCAAGCATCAGAACTAGAGATGCAAAAAATTCGTGGTAACGAAATCGGCATGATTTTTCAGGAGCCGATGACCTCATTGAATCCAATTTTCACCATTGGCGACCAGATAATCGAAGCCATTTGTCTGCATCAAGATAAATCCCACGACGAAGCAAGAATACTTGCATTAAAAGTATTGAAAAAAGTAGCCATGCCTTCGCCCGAAACACGTATCGATCAATACCCACACGAATTATCGGGCGGCATGAAACAACGGGTTATGATTGCCATGTCTATTGCCTGCAAACCATCTCTTTTAATTGCAGATGAACCCACAACCGCACTCGACGTAACCATTCAAGCGCAAATCCTAGACCTGCTAGATGAGTTGAGAAAAGAAACTCAAATGTCCATTCTGCTCATCACACATAATCTCGGTATTGTTGCTCAATATGCAGATCGTGTCGCAGTCATGTATTCAGGCAAAATTGTAGAGCTGGCCTCGGTCGAGAATATCTTCGCATCACCTTCGCACCCCTACACTAAAGGGCTGCTCAACTCATTACCCAAAGACACGATAAGCGTCAAACTCGAAACCATACCCGGAGCCGTTCCCCATCCTGCTTTCTTGCCAGAGGGTTGCGCGTTTCATCCACGTTGCGCTGAAAAGATGGGCGAATGTGAACGAGAAATCCCTGAACTAAAATCCCTTGATAGTAACCCGAAACACCAAACCGCTTGCTGGCTCTATAACAAAACGCCTGCCTTATGAAAAAGATATTGCAGGTACAATCGTTAAAAAAATATTTTCCCATCTATGGTGGGCTACTCTCGCGGGTAATCGGTCAGGTTAAAGCGGTAGATGATGTCTCCTTCGACATAAACGAAGGTGAAATATTGGGACTGGTTGGGGAATCCGGTTGCGGCAAAACTACAGTCGGCCGCATGACCCTTCGCCTACTTGAACCTACTTCGGGCAAAGTCCTCTTTGAAGGGACAGATCTTTTAAGTTTGAAAGGTAAAGAGCTGGCAATGATCCGCCCCAAAATGCAGATCATTTTTCAGGATCCCTACAGCTCACTCAATCCACGCTTCACAGTAGAAAGAATCATCGGTGAGGCTCTCTCGGTTCACGGTTTAGCTCAGGGAAGCGAACTAAGAAAGAAAATAGAAGGTCTCATGGAAAAAGTGGGGCTTTCTAAAATGTATTTAAAACGCTTTCCTCACGAATTTTCAGGTGGGCAAAGGCAACGGATTGGCATTGCCCGTGCCCTGGCGCTGAATCCTAAATACATTGTTTGTGATGAACCCGTTTCAGCATTGGATGTTTCTATTCAGGCACAGATAATAAATTTACTTCAGTCTCTGCAAAAAGAAGACAACCTTTCTTTAATGTTTATTTCCCATGATTTGAATGTGGTAAAGCATCTGTCCCAAAGAACGGCGGTCATGTACCTCGGTAAAATTGTAGAGTTGGCACCAACAGAATTACTCAACCGAAAAGCCGCGCACCCATATACACAAGCATTGCTCGCTTCTAAACCATCGCTGGATCCTACAAACAGAAAACGCCCGAAACCCCTTCAGGGGGATGTCCCCTCCCCCCTCAATCCGCCATCAGGCTGCCACTTCCATCCCCGCTGCCCCAACGTAGTGGATCGATGCAAAACAGAAACTCCTCGTCAAATTGAACTTGAAGAGGGACATACCGTATATTGCCATCTTTACGACGACTAACCCCAGATCATATAAACACAAGATTTAATTTGTGACCAGTTTTAGACCAATTATCGAAGAAATAAGCATCAGAAGGAATAAAATACGTGAGGACGTAACTGGCTCCATAAAAAAGACAATACCTAGCACTAATGTGCCTAAAGCACCAATTCCGTTCCACACCGCATAACTGGTTCCAAGAGGAATGGTTTGAGTAGCTCTCGTCAAAAAATAAAATATCAAAATACTTAAAGCTAAAAATGATACAGAAGGCCAAACTTTCGAAAAATTATCCGAAAGTTTTTAGGAAGTGGTGAAAATAATTTCAAAAAACCCCGCCAAAACCAAATATGTCCAACTCAAAAACTCACTTCTGACATTTTAAAAATACACATACCCTTAATTATATAGCTTCATACTTTATACAGAATGCCTCTAAAACTAGAGATACCAATAAAAATAAAAAAAAATACGTTAAATTTATGATTTTACGCTAATTAAAGAACCCAAATTAACCGTTATTAAAAATCTAAAGGTTAAACAATTGAGAAATTTGGTTTTAGTCCAGTTTATGTAAAATTTTCTATAAATCAGAAAGATTTCAATAATTGCTAGATTATGGAAAAGGTAGCAGAAGTTTGGACAAAATGTTAGATTTCATGTTTCAGATTTATTTAAATAATTAATTTATAAAAAAAGGATAAACGTTGGATAAAGCTTCCTTTACAGGGATTGTTGCCGGGATCACATTGATAGCTGTTTCTATCTTGCTCGGTGGTGATCTAATGAGTTTTTTTAATTTTCCTGGGCTAATGATCGTTGTTGGAGGAACTCTGGCAGCAATTCTAATTAATTTCCAATTAGCTGATGTCAAAGCTGCTTTCAAAGCAGCTGCTTTAGTTTTTAAAACTCAGAAATTAGACCCCAATGAATTGATAGCTACTATGGTTGAACTTTGTACTGTGAGTCGCAGACAAGGCCTTGTAGCTTTAAGCAAAATGCAAATTGAAGATCGTTTTCTTAAAAAAGCATGTGGCCTGATATCCGATGGTGCCAAAGAAGATGTTATACGGGATGCACTTAATATTGAAATTGAGTCAATGAAACAAAGGCATGCTATACAGCAAGATGTTTTTGTTAAAATGGCAGCATTCGCACCGGCATTTGGAATGATAGGTACACTGATTGGTCTTGTGCAAATGCTGCAAAATTTAAGTGATCCATCTTCAGTAGGGCCTTCCATGGCAGTGGCTTTGTTAACCACTTTTTATGGTAGTTTTTTTGCATTTATGATTTGTACTCCTATAGCCGGCAAATTGAAATCTAGGACAGGTTCAGAAGTTATGAACCTTGAGATTATGTTTGAGGGAGCAGCATCTATCGTTCAAGAAAATAACCCTATGATTGTCTACGAAAAACTTTCTTCATACATCCCATTAAGTTCACGTCGCGCCATGGCAGAAAATAAACGTTAATGACAAGGTCTACTAATTAGTAATAGAAATAAATTTTTAATGGTCATTAAAAATGCGTGAAAGCGTGCAAATGCTCAAAGAACAACTCCTACTTAAGGGGAAGGAGTTGCAAAGGCTTAATGCTGAAAAAGAAAAGCATGACGCCAAAATGCAGTACGTTATTACAGCCAGCAATGAAAAAATTGAGGACCTCAAAGCAACCATTTCTGAGAAAGAAGGCGCTGAAACTGAAGTTACCAATGAAGAAGACCAACAACTTATAGTAAAACTTCAAGAAAGCAATGAAGAAGACCAAAAAATTATAACAGACCTTCAAGAAAGTCTGGATCAATCCAAAAAAGAAAAAGACAAGCTCACAGACGATTTAAAAAAAGCAGAAAAAAATAAAGCTGAGGCTCTAGCTCAAGCCAGAAAAAAAACTACAGAGCCCAAAGATCCAAAAATCACCATGGCTCTTAAAAAGTTAAAACATCAAAACGAGGATCTTCAAAGCCAATTACAAAACCAAGGGTCGAAAACAAGTTTAGGTGATAAAGAAAAAGAAATTCTAACCCTAGAATTAAAAAAGCTACGAGAGAAACCCGATCCAACCAAAGAACTTAAAGCCAAAATAAAACAGCAGAAAACAAAACATGAAAGAAGCATTGAATCCTTACAAAAAAAGATTGATGAGAAAGCTGAGCTTATCAAGTCCTTTGAAAAAATTATTTATGATGCGCAAGAAGGAGATGATTCTAAATTACCATCTGAGATTATCAAGGATCTTAAAGCAAATATAGAAGCAATCGAACAACAGAAAAAACAGCTTGATAAAAGCCTAAATGATTTAAAAAAAGATTTTAAAAAAAAACTGGATGAAAAAATAAAAAAATTAGAAGAAGAATTTGGGGAGAGCAAAAAACAAGCTGCGCCTAAAAAAGAAGATGCTGAAGAGTGTGAGGAAGGCGCTCCAGCTTGGATGGCTACCTTTTCAGATATGGTCACACTTATGTTGGTATTTTTTATCCTCATGTACGCAATAGCATCTAAAAATGTGCAAACTTTTAAGTCTGCTATTATTGGGGCTGAGGCGAAAAGTATCGGGGTGCTTGAAGCTCTTAACGCCGTAGAGGTTGAAGAATCCTTGAAGAAGTTGAAACCCGAACAATCTGATGATATATTATCTGGAATGAGTGACGCTGCTGAAGATACTGATATGACTGTCGAGACCAGTGCTTCAAAGATAGTGGTGAGAGTTCCTGGGGCAAGTTTGTTTAAACCAGGACAGGCTGATTTGCAGTTGGAGGCAAGATCCCTTCTAGACGCAGTGATTAAAGAAGTAAATAAACATCCTGAATATAAAGTACATATTCAAGGACATACAGATGATGAACCAATATCCACAGAAAAGTTCCCAACTAATTGGGAGCTATCATCATCACGAGCCACAGCCGTATTAAGATATTTTGTAGACAAGGGAGCAGAACCTGAAAGAATGACTGCCACGGGATACGCAGACACGTTTCCCTTGGGAAGAAACGATACAGCTCCGGGTAGAGCTAAAAATAGGAGGGTAGAATTTGTTTTGGAAAAAGAAAACTAAAGAGACTAGTACTAAGCTATTTAAAAACCCTACCACAACTCGGGGTGCATTTAGGGTATACCCTTCAAAAGAAAAGCCAATTTTGCTTAAAATAGGCAGTACACCCCTAAGTGCCTTAGATATAAGTGCTAGCGGTGTATCTTTTTCCAACAAAGACTTCAAACTGGGCGAAAAATATTCGATGGAACTCACCCTCCCAAATGACCAAACTATGGAGCTTGAAACTGAAATCCTGAAGATTGATGAAAAAAATATTTGCCGATGTAAGATTATCGGTCTTAACCCAGACCAAGAAGATGCCATCCATTTTTATATTCTTGCCCGTCAAAAAGAAGAATTAGCAGAGAAACAACAAA
>CALJGH010000183.1 GCA_938073925.1 uncultured Nitrospinaceae bacterium | reverse complement strand
ATGAAAACATTATTGATTTTTCCGGCCCAGTGGTACCCAACTCAGCCTTATCTGAGCACTCCCTACTTAACTGCTTTTTTGCAGGAAAAGGGATGGAAGGTATCGCAAAGGGATTTCAACATTGAGTCTTACGACCATTTTTTATCTGCCCCTTTATTGCGTCAGGCAGAGGACTTACTGAAGGAACAGCAACAGTCTTTGAAATCCCAAAATTCTCTTTCGATCAAAGAAAAGTCGCATCTGGATGTTTTATCGATGGGACTCAAATTTTCAGACCGCATCATTGACGGCGTCGAAGAAGCCAAATCGGTGATGAGAACGCCAGAACGTTTTTTCGATTTCGGCGCATACCAGCAGGCTGACATGGTCATCAAGTCGGCTTTGAAACTGGTCTCTGATGCGCATGCGCCTGCAATTTTAAGCATGTCGACTTTTGAAAGCGGCACCCGCGCCGAAGAATCGACCCGCAAAGCACACAAAACCACCCGCGATGCGGCCACCAACCCTTTCATCAATTTGTATGAAAACGTTTTGCTGTCGACAGAAAACTGGCAGGACTATGACGTGGTGGGTATTTCCATTGTGGGTATTTCGCAAATCATCCCCGGCCTCACGCTGGCGAGAATGATAAAAGAAAAATATCCTCATTTACACATAACATTGGGCGGTCCTATTTTTAGTGTCAACGCCGGCCAGTTGATCGGTCATCCCGAATTTTTTGACGATTTTTGCCACAGTGTTGTCACCTTCGAGGGGGAAGAACCAATGCATCGTTTGCTTTCGGCTTTGAAAGCAGGCAATTCTCTTTCTACGGTTCCCAACCTATTGCATCTTGATGGTAGAGATGTGGTGCAGAACAAAGAAAGGGTGGAACTGAGATTCGAAGAGTTGCCCCATCCAGATTTTGACGGCCTGCCGATGGATAAATATCTTTCTCCTTATCCCATTCTACCTGTTCTGCAAAGCCGAGGCTGTTATTGGGGCAAATGTACTTTTTGCACTCATAGTTTTGTTTATGGTCATCGTTACGGAAAACAAAAAACCCAGGCGATGGTGGATGAGCTGGAAAAATTAATGAATAAGTACAACACTAAATATTTTACTTTTTCTGATGAAGCGGTGTCCCCACATTCCTTAAATGATGTGTCGGAAGAAATGATCGAGCGCGGAGTCGAAATCCGTTCACTGGCTTTATTAAAATTTGAAAAGGTGATGGACGAAGAGTTATTCGGCAAAATGAAACAGGCGGGGTTCATCTTCCTCATGTTTGGATTGGAAAGTGCCAACGACCGAGTGTTGGCCCTCATCGATAAAGGCACAACCAAGGAAGTAGAGCACGATGTTTTAATCAAAAGTCATAATGCCGGAATTTGGAACCACTCGTTTTTATTTTTCGGATTCCCAACCGAAACGCGACCTGAAGCTCAGGAGACCATCGATTTTTTAAGGGACAATTTGCAATCGATCCATTCTTTTGGTCCCGGTGTCTTCTTATTAAATCGCGATTCGAGTTGCTACCAGTTTCCAGAAAAGTTTTCCATCGAAAAAATAATTGAAGACCCGGAAAGAAATATCGCCATGAATCTGGATTTTGTGGCTAAAGAAGGGATGTCGCGAGAGGAAGCGGTAGAGATGAACGATACCTGCATCCGCATGGCGGAAGAGTATTTCCAGTCGTTAAAAATCTGGGGTACGTTGCCACGCGAACATTTTTTGCTCTATATAGATAAATTTGGCAAAGAAGCATTGAACGGCAAACAACCGCCTGCTGAAGAAGAAGAGAAAGTCCTTTGCCGGGCTTAAGCTCTCCCACAACGCAGGAAAAATAACGACCTGATATAAAATATGAAAAACTTACTTTTATTCCCACCCGACTGGTTACCCTCAGAGCCTTATTTGAGTCTGCCTTGTCTGGCTTCGGTGTTGCGCCCTGCGGGACACGAAGTCGTCCAAATGGATGTCAATGTTGAAATGTATGACTTGTTTTTCAGTTCGCGTTTTCTCGAACATGTTGGGGGTCGCATCGCTCATGAAAAACAACACCTTCAAGAGGTCAAAGAAAAGCGCGAGCTCGATGAAGAAGAGCACGAGTTATTGGGTAAATTGCAGACCTGCACGCCTGAACTACTTAAACAGTTTTCAAACGATGTTGAACGCGCCAAGAAAATTTTGCGCAGTCAGGCTTTCTATGATATTGACCAGTTGGAGTGGGCTACAAACTGTCTGCACCAGACGATGACATTGATTTCTCTCGGTTATTATCCCGCGCAAATTTGTTTTCCTCCAATCGAAACCGACATCGTCTACAAACCGTTTATGTCGAGTGAGATCATTGAATCTCTCGATGACGATCAGATCAATATTTATCGCGATGTTTACGCCATGTTGATTCGCCCGTTGATAGAAAACGAGCGACCGGAAATGGTGGGTATCTCCGTTGTTCAGCAGAAACAACTAATCCCGACATTTACCTTCTGCAAAATGATCAAAGAAGAGTTTCCCGGAATCCACATCACATTGGGGGGCAACATAATCACCCGTATCCGCGACATGCTTCCTGGGATGGAAAGTTTATGGGAATTGTTCGACAGCGCTATCATTTATGAAGGCGAGTCCGCCTATCTTAAATTGACCGAAGCGGTAAAAAATGGAGAAAACTTTTCATCTTTACCTAATTTAATTTATAAAGATGAAGATGGAATTCACGTTAATAAAGAAGTTTTTGCAGAATCTCTTGCAGAGTTACCGCCACCAGATTTTGATGGACTGCCACTCGATAAATATTTTGTTCCTCAGCTTATTCTGCCTTATCTCGCTACCCGTGGTTGTTATTATGGGAAGTGCACCTTCTGTGACCATTTTCAGGGTTACGTAGAAGGGTTCCGCACCAAACAGGTAGACCTTATTGTTGAAGAAATCAGTTTTCTCAAAGAAAAATACGGCACGCGGTTTTTTCATTTTACAGATGAGTCTTATCCTCCTGCCCTATTCCAGAAACTTTCGCGTCGACTTATTGAAGATAAGCTCGATATCGCATGGACGACACATATGCGGTTTGAGGAATCCTTGCTTGAAGAACAGGTATGGAAAGATGTGGCGGAGTCTGGTTGCAAATACCTACATTTCGGTTACGAGTCTGGCAACCAGCGCGTATTAAAACTAATGGATAAGTCAACCAAGCTCGATGCCATTGAAACCAATCTACGCATGTCTTCTGATGCGGGGATTTGGAATCACTTGATGGGCTTCTTCGGTTTTCCTGGCGAGACGAGTGAAGAAGCAGATGACAGCAAAGCCTTTGTCGAAAAAAACAGCGCACATATTCATTCACTCGGGTTCATGACTTTCGTATTGGGGAAATACAGTCCAATAGCCTTTGAACCAGAAAAATACGGACTGACCTATTACAAAAACCCGGAATGGGATCTGGCGTTAGACTATTATTTCACCACCAAGGATGGACTCACCATTCAAGATGCTCTAGATGTCTTCGATGAGTTCGAGCAAAACCACAATAAAAAATGGGATCTGAGAACCTCTGTCCGCGAATACGTCTTCCTCTACATCGACAAATACGGATCGAACAACCTGCCACAACTGGAAATGACCGAAGGCCAACGCCGCCAAATGCAACAACCCGCAATTGGCATGGTCTAGCCGAGCAACGCCCAGTGGTGATAGGTCAGGATTCTTAAGGCGATACCATCAAATTTAGGCATGAATATGAAAGGGTATGTGTGCCCCAACCCTATCGCACGTCATCACGAGCGACTGAAAGGAGCGCGGCGACCCAGAAATAAATGATTATGATTTCTCATCATAGGCAATCACATTTTCGTGCTCGTTGGGGTCGTTGCGAGAAACGATAGCCAGCGCGGGTTCGGTTTTGCTCAGGTTTACCGGCTTATGGGGGACACCGGGTGGGATGTAGACGAAATCGCCTTCCTCATTGATGATCGACTCTTTGAGGTTCTCACCAAAACGAGTCTCCACCCTTCCTTTCAAAAGGTAAATCGCTGTCTCAAAATCTTTATGGTAATGCGCTTTCGGTGAAGCGCCAGGTGGGATAACCACTAGGTTCATGGATAATCCTTTTGCACCTGCAGTTTCTTTTGAAATACCAACGTAATAAGGCAGGTTTTGTTTTGTAGTGAGGGTTTCTTTGGGGCGGACAGTTACAGCTTTTCTTTTTAAATCCAGACTCATATTTCACCTCCTGTTGAGATGAAATTATACACCTGTTAAGACATTAAATTTCTATATAGAGACCGTCTTCTTCGCGAGCGACTTTATAAATGGGTGTGGTATCAGACCGGTTCCATTTACAAAAACCTTTTCGAATATTCCAGGCGCATTCCTCTTTATTGCAGAAGGCAAACATGCCTTGGAGCACCCCTTTTGACAAGCTACCCTCGCAACTCTTGCATAGGTCAGTAATGCAATAGTATTTCCCCTCCACTTGAAACAAGCCTAAGATATAGTCGATTTCTGTATAGGGGTGTCTGAGGTTAATTTGCTTGCCCTTTCCCTCTTCCGGTGCATCTGAAACTTCTGATAGCTTGACTTTAGACATGAAGGTTAATCCTCGGGCAGATAAGGACCGTATCGGTCGCGATAATATTTTTCAAGGTCCCAGCGAAATTTGCCTTTCAGGTGAGGCAGTTCTTCGCCTACTTTATGGTCGAAGGCAACATATTCTTCTGACTTTTTTTGTACTTCTTCGTCTCTTTTGACATTGGAATCAATATAGGAGTCCCCCAGGCAGGAAGTGCCCACAATGAGTTTTTGTCCTCTTTTTATCCATTGGCCCAGCATGAGCCGTTCTTCTTCTGTTCCAGGTTCTATTGCCATAATAATTTTCTATTTGTTCGAGAGTAAAGGGCATTTTGAGAGCTTCAGTCAGGAAGGGCAATGGCCCTTTTTTGCCTGTTAAGCCTCAACCTATTTCATCCAAATTTAGCCCGGTTGCAATGTTAGGGTTCAATAAGGTAGCATATATGCTTATCTATTTACAATTTTGTCGTGAACCCTATTTAATTAGAAGATTAGAGGAATATTATGTCACCGGAACAACAGGCAGAAAAAACTGCGGAAGAATATTTTAAGGACGGGCTAGCTTTTAGCAAGCTGGGAGATGACCGCAGAACATTTGAAGCTTATAAAAAAACCATTGAACTCGACCCAGATCATTTTCTGGCACATTTTAATATTGCTATTCGTTATGGCAAGCTTCGCATGAATCTGGAAGCTTCAAAATCGTTTCGGGAAGCTCTTCGTTTGAAACCTGAGGCACCCATGGTGCATTACAGTCTGGCAGTGGTGAGCAACCTCATCGGCGAGATGGAAGAAGCATTCAAGCATTATAAGGAAGCCATTCGTATTAATCCGGAATTCGGTCGAGCGCATAGTAATATTGCCATGCTTTATTATGGCCTTAAACATGGAAAAGAAACGATTCACCATCTTGCCAAAGCAGCAGATGTTTTCAA
>CALJGH010000182.1 GCA_938073925.1 uncultured Nitrospinaceae bacterium | reverse complement strand
AGGCCTGATCAATATTTTCGAAGGTTCCAAATTTGTTGAGCAGGTCACGGATCAAGTCTACCGCATTTTTTCTTGCACGTCAGTCTTTAGACCCTATTAAAATTCCGAGCAAATGTGCATCGGACATGCTACTGCTACCATATTTTATCAGTCGCTCTCGCGGTCTCTCGTCTTCTGGCCAATTTTTGATGGAAGCTGAGTTTTTTCCTGGCATATCATCTCAGGAAGAATTGATCTGTTGCTTAAAGTATTTCAATGTAGACTCAAGACCTTCATCCAAACTAACTTTCGGTTCCCAATCGAGCAATTTTCGTGCAAGAGTTATATTGGGTTGCCGAGTTTTAGGATCATCTTCCGGCAAAGGAAGTTGTACGATTTTACTCTGGCTTTGACTTGCTTGCAAAATTTTATTTGCCATTTGTTGGATCGTCATTTCAACGGGATTACCAATATTCACGGGTTCGTGTTGGTCAGACATCAATAAACGATAAATGCCTTCAACCAGATCGGTGACATAACAAAAACTACGTGTTTGCGAGCCGTTTCCGTAAATAGTCAGGTCTTCGCCGGTAAGGGCTTGCTTGAGAAAGTTGGGTATTGCACGGCCATCCTTGATGCGCATTCTTGGTCCGTAAGTATTAAATATACGGACGATCTTGGTATTGATGCCATGTGTCCTGTGGTAAGCCATAGTAATGGCTTCCGCAAATCTTTTTGCTTCATCATAAACGCCTCGCGGCCCAATCGGATTAACGTTCCCCCAATATTCCTCGGGCTGTGGATGAACCAAAGGGTCTCCGTATACCTCGGAAGTTGAAGCTAGAAGAAAAGTGGCATTTTTAGCTTTAGCAACGCCTAGCGCATTATGAGTTCCCAAGGCCCCTACTTTTAAAGTCTGTATTGGTAGCTCCAGATAATCGATAGGGCTGGCAGGAGACGCAAAATGAAGGATGTAATCCAGGTCTCCATCCAGATCAATAAATTCGGATACATTGTGATTGACGAAATGAAAATTCCCATTTTTTATTCCGGAAATGTTTTGCTTGGACCCCGTGATCAAATTATCCATACAAATCACTTCATGTTCTTTGTTCACCAGGTATTAGCATAAATGCGATCCTAGAAATCCTGCACCACCTGTAACCAAAGTTCTTGGCATATCGACCTCTTAAATTTTTGAAAAAGTAAAATCTATTCGAATATGTCGTCGCGAGTGATTTTATAACCCGAGAGAAAACTTTTTACTGGCATCGCTTTTTTCCCTTCGAGTTTAAGTTCTGTTATTTTTAATCGGTTCTTACCTGTGCCGACTTCAATGCCCGTGTCAGTGATGCGTTCAACATGGCCGGGGCGATCTGAAGACTCTCCCAGAACGATCTCGCCCTTTAAGATAGCAAGTCTTTTGCCGTTATACAAAGTATGTGTTCCGGGCCATGGGCTCAGACCCCGAATTTTATTAAAGATACTTTCAGCATCTATTTTCCAATCGATAAGGCTTTCTTCTTTTTTCAGTTTTGGAGCATAGCTGGCAAGGTCAGAATTTTGAGGTGTTGGCAGAAGATCATTTTTTTGTAACCGGGAAAGAGTTTCCAGAACCAGCTTTCCCCCTTGTTCTGACAACTTATCGTGAAGGCATTGCGCATCGTCGTTTTGCTCGATGGGTGTTTCATCGACCAGTAATATATCTCCCGTATCCATTCCTTTATCCATAATCATGGTGGTGACTCCCGAACGAGTTTCTCCATTAAGGATAGCGCGATTGATTGGGGCCGCTCCCCGGTATTTTGGTAGCAACGAAGAATGCAGATTGATGCAAAATTGTTTAGGTACTTTAAGAAGAGTTTCACTGAGAATCTGGCCAAATGCGACGACGATAATATAGTCGGGACGATTTTCTAAAAGTGCTGCGATAAATTCTTTCGTGTTGACCGTTACAGGTTGCAGTAAAGGAAGGTTGTTTTCTAGAGCGAATTTTTTGATGGGAGAATCGACCTGTTTTTGGCCTCGGCCTTTGGGCCGGTCAGGTTGGGTTATTACCGATAAAATACTATGGGAAGAGTTGTAGATTTTTTCTAAGGTTGGGAGTGCGAACTCAGGGGTTCCCATAAAAACGATGTTCATGCATCCTGCTCTTTAAGTTTCTTCTTAAATTTTCGTTTCATGATATCCCGTTTTACTTTTCCTAAGCTGTCCCAAAATAAAACACCGTTTAAATGATCCATTTCGTGTTGCAAGGCGCGGGCCAGGTATCCCTTTGCTTCAAAGCGAACATCGTTACCATTTAGATCAATGGCTTTTACTTCTATTTGGGTTGCACGATTCACCTCGGCGATCATATCAGGAATACTGAGACAACCTTCCTCGCCGAGTTCACTTCCTTCCATCGCTGTGATTTCCGGATTGATGAGAGTGATTAAGTTGTCTTTATCTGTTTCGACCCCCATATTAACGACAAACAGTCGCCAAGGGATTCCGATCTGATTTGCTGCCAGACCAACTCCTGGAGCAGCAAGGGTGGTTTCGATCATATCTTCCGAGAGGATGACCAACTCTTCATCAATATTTTTAATGACCTGGCATTGTTTTCTTAAAACGGGATCGAAACAATTTTTGATGGGTAGTAAAGCCATTTTTAAAAAATTCTAGATGAGTTTAGAAAGTTAAGTCGTATATTCAGCATTTA
>CALJGH010000181.1 GCA_938073925.1 uncultured Nitrospinaceae bacterium | reverse complement strand
AATTTATCAGGTTCTGGAAAAACTCGAAGAAAAAGGGATAAAATCCCAACTCATCCCGGTTAATGCGCAGGTTTCCTAGAGTACTTCGAATAATATTTCTAATAAGTATTATTCTTAAACCATTTCTTCCCCGCCACCGCCGATAACGATCTTACCCTCGTCTTCTAGTTTCTTACAAACAGCAATAATTTTCTGTTGGCCTTTTTCGACATCACTCATCTTTGTCGGGCCTAAAGAATCTAGATCTTCTTTGAGCATAAGCCCAGCACGATCAGACATGTTGTTATACAATTTTTCCTTAAGTTCATCAGAAGCGGTTTTCAGAGAAACCAAAAGATCTTCCTGTTGGATCTCCTTCATCATTATTTGAATTCCATTATCATCAATTTTGAGTATGTCTTCAAAGACAAAGCGTAGATTGCGAATTTCGTCTGCCAATTCCTGGTCAACCTCATCCATGGCAGTAAGAATAGATGTCTCAGTCGTACGATCCAGTTTTCCCATTACAGACGCAGCAACTGCAACGCCCCCCAGTTTATTACCAGAAACAGCGCCGGAAGTTCTAAACTCGGCCTGCAGGGCTTCATCAAGATCACGTATAACATTAGGAGCCACCCTTTCAAGAGTCGCGAGTCTATGAACAATCTCCATCCGATTTTTTTCCGGAAGTTCACTAAGAGCGTGACTCGCCACAGCGGGATCAAGGTGTGCCAGGATAATTGCCGCTGTTTGCGGATGTTCGCTAACAAGAAATGAAGAAATAACTTTCGGCTCTAGCATACGAACGGTCTCCAATCCACCGCCCAATTCTTCTCCAGGAGTAGTAATATTATTTAAAATATCGGTCGCTCTAGCAGGGTCCATAGCTTGCATCAATGCATTTTTAAGAAATTCCATGCCACCCACACCTAAGCCACCACCACCCGATTGGACCAAATTATAAAATTCCTTGGTAACCATTTCCATCACACTCAAATCCACGTCACCAAGGGCAGACATATAATTTCCTATATTCTGGATTTCACGTTCATCCATATTGGCTAATACCTGTGCCGCCGTTTCTTCACCCAGAGTCATCAATAGAATTGCTGCTTTTTCAGGTCCTGTATATTTTCTTTCGATCTCTTCAGCCTTTTCATTTTCCATGGTCTTTTAATTCCTATCCGTGATTTATTATTACAATATTACTCTCGACCTTCCAAGTGTCAATATCAAACCGGGACCGCGCTCATCCTGAAGCAGCCATTAAAACCTTTAAACAAAACAATTTATCCGGATTTTCTCGCCCATGCGAATGCTAAAATTGTAGATATATGTTGGCCTTGAACGTCTTATCGTCCACTTGATTTGGAAAATTAAGTCTTTAAATTTAAAAACTGCAGTTCTTTATTGGGATTATTTCTGCCGCGCCGAGGTGAGTTAAAGTTGGCGCTGGAGCGACCATTAGTCATCGCTCTTCTAAAACCTGGAAGGAAAAACACGTTACGGGTGGAAGGGAGGGACCGATCTATTGCGATTTACTCTTTTACAGGCTCATCCTTATAAAATTCAAATTCACAACTGGCAAAAATAAAGTTCATTGTCTTTTGCCCCAGCAACTTGGTTGTCGTCTGGCTTAATGATTCCGGATTCGACATAAGGCGCTTCTGAATATCTTCCACTTTTTGTTTGGTTTGCTGCGCCAACAATTCGTACTCAGCTTCCATATCCTGTTGCGTGATGTGAATATTCTCTGCCTGAGCAATCGACTCCAATGCCATATACCCCTTGGTATTGAAGATCGCCTTCTCGCGCCATTCTTTTTGCGCTTTTTCGGGTTCAAATCCAGAATCCTCAATCTTCATTCCCGACTGCGCAATCTGAAATTTCATTCCTTCGATCATAAATTTCAATTCCCGCTCAATAATGGATTCTGGAGGCGTGGCTTCCGCCTGTTTAACCAACATATTAAAAATATCTTCTTTAATTTTAAGTTCCTCTTGCTGGTCTTTATGACTCTGAAGGTCTACCTTGATAGCACGCTTAAGTTCATCGACTGTTTCAAATCCCTCCCGGCTGGCAATTTCATCTGACAATTCAGGCAGGGTCAATTGTTTAATTTCTTTGATATTTATTTTAAACGTTGCCCGGTCATCTTCTTGCCCTTCTTCAGCGCCAGGTACCGGGAAACTAATACGCTGAACTTTTTGATTCCAATTGGGAGGAAGAATGACCTTGATCTCAAAATCCTCACCTGCTTTATGGCCTATAAGCTGATTTTCAAAACCATCCAGCATCTTCTTTTCACCGATTCTAAGCTCAAAGTCTTCAGCCTTTTCATTTTCCATCGGCTGGCCATCAACAAAGCCTTGAAAATCCATTTTCACAATATCCCACAGTGCCACAACATGATCGGCAGGCATAACATCCAGAGAACCGTGACGAGCCAAAACTTTCTCCTGAGTTTCTTCCATTTCTTTATCTGTAATTACCGCTTCCTTTTTCTTGAACTTCAAGCCTTTGTAATTTTTGATTTGGAGTTCCGGCTTGATATCGAGGACCACTGAAAATTTTAAAGGTTCGTCTTTTTTAATATCCTGTAATCCCGCATGGTCGATCTCGGGTTGCCCTGTTGGACGCAGACCCGATTTATTCAATGCTTCTTCGTAATATTCCTGCATCAACTCCTGAAACATATCGCCAAACGACTGCATGGGAACCTGTTTTTCAAGAACCTTTTGTGGAATTTTTCCCGGTCGAAATCCCGGAATCTTCATTTCTCGATTCAGTTGTTTATAAGCCGCATTGATTCGTTGCGACACCACCTCTTCTGGAATAGTGATCGTCAATTTTCGTTTCAGTTCTTCTAATTCTTCAACATCGTATTCCATCGTTCCGCCTTTAAAAGTTTTCTTCTTTATTTAGGTTCAAGCTCGCCAAATTTAGGTTCAAGCTCGCCAAATTTCTCGAGAATCATTTGATCGATTTCTTTTTTTAATTGATGCAAAATCTCATCATAGGAAAAGGAGCCCAAAGTTTCAGTCCCTTTTTTCAAATTAACATGAGACGGACCACACCACATTCCTAAATCAGCATCATCCGTTTCACCTGGTCCGTTCACTCTGCAACCCATTACAGCAATCGTCAGCTTATATTTTTCCGCATACTCTGTCATTTTGCGAACATCCTGAGCCAGATCGACAAACTTATCGTTCTCGACGCGGGAACAACTGGGGCAAGCTATGATATTTAATCCTTCCAGAAAGTTTTCTGGAACGGAACGAAATCGACCTTCAGCAATATCCGTAAGTATCTCCCGGCCCACATCAATTTCCTGACCTTTGTCATCATTCGGCAACGTCAATGAAACGCGGATAGTATCGCCAATTCCAGCTGAGATCAATTGTTCAAATGCAATGCGAGTTTTGATAACACCCTCAGGAGGAAGCCCTGCCTCGGTAACGCCTAAATGCAAAGGCACCTCGGGCCGTTCCGCAGCAAACCTGCGGTTGGCATCGATCACTTTTGTGGAATCAGAGTCCTTGAGCGATACGCAATAATTCTCGAACTTCATTTCATCGAGCATTTCACAATGATCCACCGCACAACGCACCATGGATTCGGTGGAATCGTCTTTATATCTCTCTTTATAATCTGGATCAACAGAACCGCAATTGACTCCAATTCGAATAGCGCAATTGTTTTTCCTTGCTGCCTCAACGATGAACTCAACTTTTTCGCGAATGGATTTTTCTTTTTCCAAGTGAAAAAGGTGACCGGGGTTATAACGAATCTTATCTACCCAGGGGGCAACGATGGGAGCCAACTTATAGTTTTCCTGCAAATCCACAGACCAGGTGCTGTCAGGAAATTTCTTACGCAATTCCTTCAGAGCTTCCACATCTTTTTCGCTGTCCACCGCAATTCGGATGACATCGGCTTTGGCTTTTTCAAGCACTTCTATCTGTCTGGCAGTTGCGGTCAAATCTTGAGTTTGAGTTGCTGCCATACTTTGAACGGCGATAGGAGAATCTCCCCCAATCACCAATTTTCCAATACGAATTTTGCGTGTCTTTCTTGGCTGCATTATTTAGTGTTCCTGTTTCGGATAGTTATCTGGACCTTCCGCTGTCAGGCGATCCTGAACAAAAGGATATCAAGATTAACAAATAAGAGGTGCCATAACAAGACAGAGAGCGCCCTATTCTCAGGCATTTGATAGATTTCGAGAGCGATCCAGTGGGAACGGGTTGTCGGGACTGCTGAAATCCGGCAAATTATGCACCTTAGATTCCAGAGGTTGCAGGAATAAGGACTCAAACCCAAGTTCTTTTGCCCATGCAATAGCCTGCTCGTATTCATCTGTGGTTATTCTTCTATCTAATGTTGCTTTATGAACAGGACGGTACTGGCTCATCAAACTTAATGGAACAGAAGACGACAATTCTAATGCCACAAAACACAAAGTTTCCCAAGTCGCTGTCATCTGTTCCGGTAATACAAGATGCCGAACCAAAACACCCCTTTCGGCTATTCCCTGCTCATTAATTGAAAGTGGACCTACCTGCCGGAACATTTCAAGCACAGCCTGGCGAGAAAATTCAGGATATTCTTTAATATGCGACAATTCCCGTGCAGTCTCATTATTCGAATATTTCAAATCAGGCAAGTATATATCAACAACGCCATCCAACAACTTCAGCGTTTCAATAGCATCGTAACTATTGCTGTTATAAACAATGGGTAATCGAAGTCCTTTTTCTCGAGCCAATGCAAGACTTTTTAATAACCCCGGAACAACATGTGAGGGAGAAACCCAACCGATAAAATGCACTCCCTGCTCCTGCAAACGAAGCATTGCAGTGGCTGCTTTTTCATAAGATTCCTGTGTAGTAAATTCAGACTTACCTGTTGACCATTCCTGAGAGATTTGATAATTCTGGCAATAGTCACAACGCATATTGCAAGCCGTCACAAAAAGGTTCCCGACTCCGTTACTACCGACCAGAGGGGGTTCCTCACCAAAGTGTTGAACACTTGATGAAATATGCAGAGTGTCTAGCTGACCACAAAAACCAGTCCCACCCTCCGTGCGATTGACATCGCACGCATGCGGACACACCCGGCAGCTTCGGTAAATTTCATAGGCCTGGTCGGCAAGCTGTTGCAGTTCTTTCTGCGATAAACCTAAATACGCTGCGGTCATTTAATAATCTTTCATTATCAATCCGAAATAAACCGATTGCCCCACAAGCAAAAAGGGATGTTAATATATTAAAAACGAATCGACCCCTACTCACCTGATCGAGTTTAAGCGAATATGAAAAAAATATTTATCGTTATTTACGGGTTGCTATTATTTGCCCATCCTGTAACCGCAGCACCCAAACACGGACTCTCATTATATGGCCCGCAGGACCTGAAATACAATCCCGGTCAGCCTTATGATTACGCTAACCCGAATGCGCCAAAAGGAGGAAACCTTATACTGGCAGACTTCGGTGCGTTTACAAAATTGAATCCGGCTTCTTTAAAAGGAGTCACCGCCCCAGGTATCGGACAACTGGTTTTCCAAACCGCCATGGATAGTTCCACAGATGACGATGAACCGTTCTCGCAATATGGCAATCTCGTCGAAAAAGCCGAAGTAGCAGAGGATCACCTCTCTCTTACCTATTATCTATATAAGCAGGCAAAGTTTTCAGATGGGTATCCGTTAACCGCAGACGATTTCGTTTTTTCTTTCAACTTGATAAAAGACCCTCAATATCATCCGATTTATAAAGAATATTTTAAAGATATCAAATCCATCGAAAAAATTGATGCACATACAGTCCGCTACCATTTTGCAATCCACAATCAGGAATTGCCATTAATCACCGGACAAATGATAATCCTCCCCAAACATATTTACGGCGCAAAGGGGAAAACTTTTGGCTCCGACTTTGATGATATCGCTGTGGCTAGTGGCCCCTATACCATCGAAAAGTATGACTACGGTAAATACATCACCTACAAGCGCAACCCTAATTGGTGGGGAAAAAGTATCGCCATCAATAAAGGTAGGTATAATTTTGATCGCGTCACCTATAAAATCTATCTCGACCCGGTAGCGCAACGCGAAGCCTTTAAAGGCGGCGAGTTCGATATGCAACTGGTAAACAGTTCCCGTGACTGGGCATTGGACTATAAAGGAGACTTCGTTAAAAAAGGCTACTATCTACGCACCGAATTTCCTCATACACGAATTGCCGGGATGCAGGGTTTTGCCATGAACATGCGCAAAGAAATATTTAAATCTCGTAAAGATCGTGCCGCTCTGGCAATGGTCTTTGATTTCGAATGGAGCAATAAAAATCTTTTTTACGGACAATACACCCGTAACGATTGCTATTTCGATAACAACCCCGAAATGAAATCGAAAAGAATTGCAACGGGAGAGGTGAAAATCCTACTCGAATCTTTACGCGCAAAATATAAAAGCTCTGTTCCAAAAACCGCGCTCACTAAACCTGTTGGCGCGCCAGGACAAGGTTCGTCTGCTGAAAGAAATATAAAAGTGGCAAACGCCCTTCTCGATTCAGCAGGTTGGAAAATGGGTAGTGATGGCATTCGCAGTAAGGGAAAAGATAAAATGGAATTTGAGCTTTTATTAGCCGGACCGGGATTCCAACGCATCGCTGAACCTTATAAAAATAACCTTAAAAAAATAGGCGTGCATATGACCATCAAGGTCATTCAGATTGCAGAATATGAAGAGCGTTTGAGAAATTTTAAATTTGGCATGATCGTTGCTGGATATCCGCAAAGTCGTTCACCCGGCAATGAACAAAGTTATATGTGGGGTAGCAAATCTGCAGATATTCCAGGAAGCCGAAATTATATGGGCATTAAAAACCCAGCACTCGATGAACTAATCGAGAAAATCATAGCCGCAAAAAATCGCAAAGATCTGGTACTAAATATTCAGGCATTAGACCGAATACTCACGCATCAGTATTATGTCGTACCCCACTGGTACATTTCTTACGACAGGGCTGTTTACTGGAACAAATTCGGCAGGCCTAGAGTGAATGCCTCGCAAAGTGCAGTTAATAACAACCTTCTCGAATGGTGGTGGTGGGATAATGACAAAGCAGAAAAACTCAAAAAAGCCCGTGCCGCCGGGGCTTCTATCAATTAAACGTTCGGTTAAAAGCTCATGACTGCTTATATCATCCGTCGTTTTTTATTGATGTTCCCGACTTTGATCGGGATTGTTACCATCACTTTTATTGCGACGCAATTTGTTCCCGGCGGCCCCATCGACCAGATGAAGTCTCTTTTAAAAGGCCATGGAAATACCCTCACTGAAGCGGGTGGAGGGGCGATAACAGGGCCAGGCAGTAAACAGGGTGAATTGGACCCAAAACATTTCGAGCAACTGA
>CALJGH010000180.1 GCA_938073925.1 uncultured Nitrospinaceae bacterium | reverse complement strand
AAGGCAGTCGGCAATGGAGTCCGTTTCCACGATGCGTTTGCTCCGTCAGGAACCAATGTGAATTTTGTTGAGAAGGTCGGTGACCATGCTTTGAAGGTTCGCACTTACGAGCGCGGTGTTGAAGATGAGACTTTGGCTTGTGGCACGGGTTGTGTGGCTTCGGCTTTGCTTTCGTCCTATAAAAATATAGTGCAACCTCCGGTTGAAGTAGAAACGCGTGGAGGCGAGATTTTAAAAGTAGATTTTGAGTCCGCAAACGGCGCGGAAGTGACCGATGTTTATCTAGAAGGTCTCACTCGAATTTCTTTTGAAGGCACTCTTAAAGAATATTAATCATTCCAGGAAAATTTATGTTTGAAGGATCTTATGTTGCGATAGTCACTCCGTTCAAAAACGGAAAAGTCGATGCGGCGGCCCTGGAAGGGCTGATTGAGTTTCACATTGAAAATGGAACCAACGGCATTGTTCCCTGCGGCACCACCGGGGAATCGGCAACGTTAGTTCGTACGGAACACGAAGAGGTTATTGGCATCACCGTAGAAACCTGCGCGGGCCGAGTGCCTGTGCTTGCGGGTACCGGGTCGAACGCCACGCACGAAGCGATTGAGCTGACACAAATTGCTGAAAAGCTCGGTGCCGATGGGGCGTTGCTCATCACGCCTTATTACAACAAGCCGAGCCAGGAAGGTCTTTATCAGCATTTCGTTGCTATCGCAAAAGAAACCAAACTACCCGTCGTTCTTTACAATGTGCCGAGTCGAACGGCGATCAATATGTTACCGGCAACGGTGGCACGGCTAGCGAAAATTAAAAATATTGTGGGCATCAAAGAGGCTTCGGGCAACCTGATACAAATCAGTGAAATCATTCAAGCTTGCGATTCGGATTTCTCCGTCATTTCTGGAGAAGATGCGCTTAACTGGCCGATTCTCGCTTTGGGCGGCAAAGGTTTTATCTCTGTTACCGCGAATATTGTTCCGGATAAATTTGCCCGGCTTTATAAAGCCGCGAGTGAAGGGAATATTGAAACCGCAAAGTCTTTGCATTACGAGTTGCTGAAACTCAACGACGTGATGTTTGTCGAGACGAATCCTATTCCGGTTAAAGCCGCTCTTGCCGTTATGGGCCGTATCGGCAATGAGTTTCGTTTGCCGCTTTGTCCGCCGTCTGATGATAACCTTAATAAACTGAAATCCGTTCTTAAAGAGTACGGTATAGCGTAGAGTTTCGACCTCATTTAATTGTTAACAGGAGCAGGTGTTTTGACAAAGATATTAGTTATAGGAATTGCAGGTCGCATGGGCAAAACCATTGCCGAGTGCATTGATGACACCGACGGTGTTGAACTGGCTGGCGGAACCGAACGCACGGGCAGCGACTTAATAGGTCAGGATGCGGGAGAAGTTTCAGGCCTCGGCAAAAAAGGTGTTGCTGTTTCAGATGATCTGGCTAAAGCGTTAGAAGGTTGTGATGCGGTGATTGATTTTACAACACCGGAATCGAGCATGGTCACTTTGCGCACAGCGGCGGATAAAGGAAAATCGGTAGTGGTGGGCACGACGGGATTTTCCCCCGAGCAGAAAAAAGAAGTTGCCGAGGTTGCTAAAAAAATTTCTTTGGTTGTCGCGCCTAACATGAGCATTGGCGTTAATGTTTTGTTCAAGTTGGTAGCCGATGCGGCGCGTGTTTTGGGTGATGATTATGATGTCGAAATTATTGAGGCCCATCATAAGTTTAAGAAAGATGCGCCGAGTGGCACTGCGGTTCGTATCTCTGAAATCGTTGCCGACTCATTAGAACGCGATCTCAATGAGGTGGGGGTTTATGGAAGAAAAGGCATCACCGAACGTACTGCCAAAGAAATTGGTATTCATACCGTGCGCGCGGGAGACATCATTGGTGAGCATCGTGTGTTGTTTGGTGGCATGGGAGAAAACTTCGAAATTTTTCACCGAGCGCAAAGCAGACAAACTTTCGCCCGCGGATCCATCCGTGCGGCGCAATGGATTCTTCAGCAGTC
The DNA here is from genome assembly GCA_938073925.1 of uncultured Nitrospinaceae bacterium. Taxonomy (GTDB): domain Bacteria; phylum Nitrospinota; class Nitrospinia; order Nitrospinales; family VA-1; genus UBA8687. The sequence goes on along the minus strand of CALJGH010000180.1, from coordinate 6,230 downwards.
CAATGGTATCTACGATATGCAGGATGTTTTAGGATTGCGATAATGAGGTAAAAAGCCATGGAAAAACCAACAAAAATTAAAAAAGGCGTAGCCTTTCAATTTGTTCGGCGGGATTTTCTAAAGCTTCTATCCTTTACAGGTCTCTCCACTCTTTTACCCGGTCGTGTTTCTGCGAAGAATGATTGGCGCAACGATAAAAACATACCCAAACAGTACATACAAAATCGCGATCTTCCCGGTTTTCATATTCGTAGTGCAAACCCGTTTATGGGGGTAGATATGGGGGCTTGGGGCTTGGCCGTTGGTGGTATGGTGAAGAACCCTGTTGGGCTCAGCTATGAAGATTTGTTTGGGATGAAAATGTTTACCCAGGTTTCTCGTCTTAAATGCGTTGAATGCTGGTCGGCAAAAGCGGAATGGCAAGGCTTTCAGTTTTCTGAATTGGTGGAAAAGGTTCAGCCCGACCCTAGCGCGAAATTTGTTTATATTCAGTCTGCCGATTCCTATTACGAAAGTTTTGCGATTGAAGAACTGTTACGTCCTCGTGTGTTATTTGTTCTACGCATGAACGGAAAGTCTTTAAGTAAAGATCATGGTTATCCGTTGCGGTTGATCGCGCCGTTCAAATACGGCTACAAAAATATCAAGTACATCACCAGCATCAAGTTCATGGATACCCGGAAAAGAAATTACTGGGCTAACAGCGGCCCCTATTCTGTAGATGGAACGATTCAACCGGGCATCGATCACCCCCTCGACTATAATAAGAAACCTCTGCCGATTAATGGCGGTGAAGTTTTCCACTTCTTCGACCGCCGCTAGGCGTGGGGCCTGACCGGGGCTTGCCCGGAGAGAATAAATCCACCCATATTTGTTCATCATGAAGCTTTTTACTTTAATTCTTCTCTGTTGTTTTCTTTTTGCTTGCGACTCGCATGAAGTAAAACAAATTAAGGTGGATGTTCCTGCTGATGTTCAGGTTCCTGATGGGATGGTTTATATACCCGCCGGGGATTTTATTATGGGTCATAAAGAAGAACCTCGAACACGGCTGGGTATTGCCGTGGCTTCGAACGCCTACCTCATTGACCGTTATGAAGTGAGCCATGAACAGTACAAAAATTTTCGCTCAGAGCATAGCTTTCATCTTAAGTCGGCAACTTACCCGGTGACGCATGTTTCCTATTCGGACTCGTTGGAATATTGCCAAGCAAGCGGTAAGCGTTTGCCAACAGAGATCGAATGGGAAAAAGCGGCGAGAGGTACGGATGGCAGAAAATGGCCGTGGAGAGTATTTTCCGGTCATCCAAATAACGGATTTTCAGGTTTCATTTCTGAGCCGGTAGACAAGAGAAAGGAATGGATCAGTCCCTATGGCGTTTATGGAATGGGGCATAATGTATGGGAATGGATTGGCGAAGGATATACTTATTCAGGACAACCTGAAAACGAGCGCGATCAATTTAAAATTATACGCGGCGGATTGTTGCAGACCCATATCACAATAAAATTTTCACCCACCTATTTTAGAAACTGGATGAACCCTGAGTCCAAACTTAATTTTATTGGTTTTCGTTGCGCGAAAGATGTTGGTTGAGGGAAAACAAGCGAGTAATGCTGGGGGATTAGAAGTCGCCTCGAAGATGACTCGTGATTTCTTTAGCTGCACGTTCAAACAATTTTATTTCAGTGCCGCCGGTAGGCCCACCTGCTACCCAGGAGTTAACTTCCCATGCACCGACCATATCGCGACCATCGAAAAGTCCCACTTTGACTCTTAATTTTGATTTTGCCGAATCAGAAAATCCCATGGATGCGATTCGTAGAGCACGGCTACCTTCATCGTATTCGAGAACTTTATATTTTAGACGGTAGCGAGCACTTTTACCTGCAAGGGCATAACTGGTTTCTATCATTGCATCCTCTACGGCGCTTTGCAATTGCGAGCCCGCATTCTGCAACTCATAACCTCTGGATGTCATATCTATAATGACTATGGTGTTTTCTGCATTTTGGTAGCGTTTTTTAGTAAGCGAACCCACTCCCGAACAAGCCGGTAGAGTCAGCAGAGAGAGTATTAAAATTTTAGTGATGAATTTCATAGTTCCATTTGATAGATATAAATCTCCATATCTTAACAAAATTCAACCCATTTTGACAATGCCCGCATGGCAAAAATTTTATCTAGGAGCTTGAGGGCTTTTGCTTCGCAGAGTGGGAATGACCTATTGCCTCGACGCTAGTGGGTTGCTCACCACAGAGGAAAAACTTCTATCCAGAAGCTTGTGGATTATTGTTTTACAGAACGAGAATCGACCTATAGCCTCCCACGCTAGTGGGTGAACCAGTGGAGGACGCCTTCTTCAAATTCGCTGAACCAGAGTTGGATCTCAATGGGGATGAGGCTATTGATATAAGTCATGTATCCGGTGGCGAGAACGATTCCTAATATGATTAACAAAATTCCACTGAACAGATTGGTAGTGTGGAGGAAAATAGTTTTTCCTGCGATGGGAATATCCCATCCCTTGCCGCGAAGCAGAGTCCAGAACATTCCGTCTTTAGGCAAGTTCCCACATAAGGTGGCGACTAGGATCAGGGGTAGACCAAGTCCGACTGCGTAAAAGAATAAAAGGTTCATTCCCTGCCAGACTGTTTTTTCAGAAGCCGCCAGCATGAGAATGCTGGAGAGAATGGGGCCAACACACGGAGTCCAACCGAGAGCAAAGGTGGCACCGAACAGGAAGAATCCTATAAACGTAGAAGCCGGTTTCCCCTGGAAGCTGGCTCCTGAAAATCCTTTTCCAAATAAGGTCATGACACCGAATACAACAACGACGCCTCCTCCAATTTGCGAAATCTGAAACATGTAGTCGCGTAACAATTGCCCGAGTACGCTGGCGGAGGCTCCCATGGCTACAAACAGACTGGCAAGTCCGAAAAAGAAAGCGAGTGACATCATGCCCATGCGTGTCCGATCGGTTTGCGCGGTCACGGCAAAATAAGCGGGCAGGATGGGTAAGGTGCATGGGGATAAAAAACTAAAAACACCTGCAACAAATGCAAGAAGGGTTAAGACCAGAATTCCTGAATCGGGAAGATTGGGTTTAGGTGCAAACGGATTGAACGGAGCTGCCGTTTTCGATGCTGTGTTTGGTGATGCAGGTTTTTTAATGGTGCCGGTTGTAGCCGTAGAAATTTTGGATTGACCTAATAAAGATAATCCAGTTTTCGCTACTGTTGGTTTGTTTTCACTGGCGCAACGAAACCCAACATCGGGTCCTGGCTCATCAGGGTTTGAAAATTGTCGGTAACCGCTACGGGCAAACATTTTAATGGCATCCGCATACATGGGGAAATGGCCGATATCGCTTGCCGAGTGGCCGCGAATTATTTTGTATCCCGAGTCGTAGTAATCGTTTTTATGGGTGCTGCCTTTATAGGGTTTGTAGTCGTCTGCTACCCACTCCCAAACATTTCCTATCAGGTCATGTATGCCCTCTTTGCTAGCCGACTTTGGGAAGCTTCCTACGGGGACAGGTTTGTTCTTGCTACCGGTCCGGTTTGAAAGGTGTGCAATGTTGGGTTGAAATTCGTTTCCCCACGGATATTCATTGCCATTGGTTCCTTTAGCCGCGCGCTCCCACTGCTTTTCGGTGGGCAATTTTTTTTCTGCCCATTGGCAAAAGTTAGCTGCATCGAACCAAGTCACCCATGTGACCGGTTCCTTGTCCTTCCCTACAGCAAAAGTATTACTTTTCCAGTTGCCAGGCGGGACGGCTTCTAAAGCATCAACATATTTTTTATAACGTTCGTTAGTGACCTCGAAGGTGTCGATATAAAATCCTTTTAGGAAAATTTTTTGTTGAGGACTTTCATCTACATACCAAGGTTTGGGGATACCCATGGAAAGTGCTTCGGCGGTTTCATCTTTTTTATTAGTGCCGAAAATAAAATGCCCAGAAGGTATATGAACCATCTCCCGTTCCAAGGAGTGATCTGTCTGAGCCCATCCAGATGAAGAAATGAAAAGAAAAGAAATTGCGAGAGTCAGCGATAAAAATTTTAGGCGAAGTGGCAAGGGTTTATCCTTTATTTGAGAAGGTTTTCAAAATAAAGGATATTGCTGGGCGTGGCCCAGTCTTCTGCGCCGAACAGGGCGCCGATAATTTCACCTTCAGGGTTAATCATAAAAGTGGAGGGAAGGCTGGTCACACCAAATGCGTTGCTGGCTTTTAGTCGCTGGTCGAGAAGGATAGTGAAGTTGAGATTATTTGCTTTGACAAAAGGCTTAACAATCGTTGCGCCAAACATATCATTTGAAATGGCGAGCAGTGCAAAATTTTTATTTTTGAATCGTTGGTAAAGGGCTTCTAAAGAAGGCATTTCGACTTTGCAGGGTCCGCACCATGTAGCCCAGAAGTTTACCAGAACATATTTGCCACGAAACTGGCTGAGGCTGACTTCTTCTCCATTCAGATTTTTTAATGTGAAGTTGGGGGCTACCATTCCTTCTTCCTCTGCTGCTTGAGCAGAGGCAAGCAAAACAAAAATTAAGGCCAGGCACGAAATGGCTAGGAAATTTTTTTTATGGACCGAACTTTTCACGGATGGTTTATTTTTGATGAAAAAAAGCGAGGTAATTGGCAAACGGTGTTTAAATTGTAAGTGGATCTACTCGACAGCTTCTATACAGCGTACCATGGGAACGGCTTTTTTAAGTGCTTTTTCGATTCCCATTTTTAGAGTCATAGTGGAACTGGAGCAGGAGGCGCAGGAACCTACCAGGCGTAATTTAACGACGCCATCGTCTATGTCCACCAGTTCTACATTACCTCCGTCCGCCATGAGCATGGGACGCAGTGTTTCCAGGACTTCTTCGACTTCTTCTTTCATGGATTCTACCATTCAATCAAACAGGTTTTAAGGCCAGAGGCGAACCTCTGAAAGGATGGGTCGAACCCGTCCTTATTTTTGGAGTTAGCCACCGTTGACAATGTTTTCTTTTTTCTCTAAAAGCTGTTCCTTAGTTTCTTCATGCTCTGGATCTTTTGGAATACAGTCTACCGGGCAAACTTCTACACATTGAGCTTCTTCATACCAACCCACACACTCGGTGCAGTGTTCCCAATCGATAACAAAAATATCATCGCCTTCTGAAATTGCTTCGTTAGGGCATTCGGGTTCACAAACTCCGCAGTTAACACAATCTTCTGTGATTAACAGTGACATAAGAATATCTCCAGTATAACGAATTCCCGATTATAAAGGATTCCGTTCGAAAGTTTTTGTTTCCGGGTCCCAGCCAAATAATGCCTGGTCCCGAATTATTTCATCATAAACGGAAACGACTAGATATTGGGTTCCTGGGTAAATGGGCGATTCGCCATCGAACAGGGCCATTCTAGTATCTTCTTCCGAAAAATAGGCATCGTGTTCGGGGTGGGAGTGGTATAACACCTTAAAGACCCAACCCTTAGAACTTGCCGCGCTCAAAAGCTTTTGTAACTCTAACGCACTAATATTATACGCTGTGCGTGCATCCCGAGTAAAGTTTTCGGGATCTTTTTCATGCAGCTTGTTTTGAATGTTTTCGCAGCGGTGGACAATGTTATCATTATTATGATCCGGGTCCCCTACAACGATTCCGCAACATTCGTACGGATATTCCTCCACAGCGTGACGGTGGATCTCATCCAACTGTTCTTTCTCAAGTGGAGGCATATAGTATTCTGGGGTGTTCGGGATGGGTTGTCAAATACATTCGGAAAAAACAGGGGTGAGAATCAGGGGTTGGTGCGGACAACGAGACCATCCGTGACCGTCACCTGACAGGCCATGCGAAAATCATCGGGTTTCTTACTCAGTTTATCGTTTTCGGTCTCATTTTTTGGATCGAGATTACCGGATAAAACCTGTACTGTGCAGGTAGTGCATAAACCCCGCCCCCGACAGTTGAGAATTTTAGTGATGTGAGGGTAGATACTGAATTTGTTTCGAATCGCGGCTTCCCGCAGGTTTTCCCCAGTTTCCACCTCAATGGTACGGTTTTCTTTTTCAAAACGAACTTTTAGCATGGTCGACTTTTCTGTAGGTTTAGTGACTTAGGGATCATATCTAATTCGCCCACATCAACGCAATTGTTTTTACTTCCCACTCCATAATTAAAGATATGGGAGACCTCTGATATTATCCCTCAGAAAAATTGAAAATTCTGATTTTCAGCTGAA
>CALJGH010000179.1 GCA_938073925.1 uncultured Nitrospinaceae bacterium | reverse complement strand
TGTATCGAACAGCGGAAGTTTGGGATTGGGATTTACTTCCGGGTTTGCCGGAATGAATATCAGCAATGCTGAACTGGCTCTGATCACCGGTGATCTCAACCTGATCAATAGCAGCATAACCCTTGCATCTGGAACTTCATTGAACCTTGTGGGAGAACTTACCATCGGTCAAAGTGGAGGAACCATAACGGGGCAAGGGGCAATGACTTTGTCTGGCACAACGGGGCTGGTCATCAACACCAGCACCATTAGCTCTGCCGGAGATATCACATTGGCTTCGTCCACCAGCAACATCACGACCGCAGGAGCGATAACGCTTGAATCCACCGGAGCGATAAACCTCAACAATGATTTCATAGCATCTGGCGCTATTGTCCTTAAATCAAATGGGCTGACAATTGGAGGGTCGACATTAAGCAGCGGTACCGCATCAACAACAATTCAAACAAACCTGGCCAATGCCACCATCGGTTTAGGAGCTTCCAACTGCGGTGGCACCTGTGGTTTGAGTTTGACTTCCACCGAGTTAGGAAAAATTACAGCCGGGAACTTGACCGTTGGCGATAGCACCAATGGCAATATCACGTTAGATGGAATCGCTTCAACGGATACCGACCAGTTCACATCAGTAACTTTAAATGCAACATCTTCGGGGTCATCGGTTATTTTTGAAAATTCCGATTCTACTTTTCAGGCCGTAACCGTGAATGCCGGAAATGGAATTACTCTTTCTTCCAACCTAACTACTAACGGCACAACAAGCTTCGATTCAGATAGTGACGCAAACGGCAGTGGTATTTTTACAATCTCAGCAGGCCAAACATTGAACACCAGTAGCAACTCTTTATCTGTCAGCTCCAGCAATATGGCATTGGGTTCCGGTAGCGCAATCAATTCAGGCACTGCTACATTATTGATATCTCAATCCGCTCAGGCCATAGGACTGGGCTCGGGTGCTGGCAGTTTTTCTTTGGACAATACGGAACTCAGTCAGATCACGGCTACAGATCTGATAATTGGGAACAGTTCCAACGGAACAATCACAGTAGACAACGTAACTTCTTTTTCTGGACCATTAACCTTGAACGCGACTGCAGCGGGAAGTTCTGTTAACTTTTCTGGCACAGCTTCATCAGGCTTGGGAAATATAACCATTAATGCTGGAACAGGTGGCGTGGGCTTTGGCGTTGATCTAGCTACTACTGGTTCGTTGACTGCAACATCCGAAGGGGCAATTGCAGGGACTGGCATATTAAATATCGCCGGCACAGCTAGCTTAAACACATCCGGATCCGCCAACGCAACAGTAGTTAGCAACAGTGATTTGACATTGGAAAACTCCACAATAGGCGGCGACCTTAATGTGACAGTGACTGGCACCAACTCACTAAATGTTAGTGGAAACGTTACCACCTCGGGAAATATAATTGCAAAGGCAGAGAGTAGCGGGGGTGCAATAACAATGGCAACAGGAGGCTCTTTCAACGCAGGAACAGGGACTATTAACTTGTCAGCAGACCAAGATATTACTCTTGGCTTGCTCACCACCTCAAATTCTTCTAACACTTCCATCACTTTGACTTCAGCAAATGGAGGCCTTCGCGATGGTGACACAAGCTCTTTGGATATTAGTACCGGGGGACGACTGGTAGCCGACCTGGTAACAGGATTTGGAACATCAGACAACGCTATTGAAACAAACCTGGGCTCGGTTGATATTGACAATTCCACATCAGGAGATATCAACATCTTCGAATCAAATGCTATCGATATTTTTAAAATTGCCCATGCTGGAACCGGAAATATTAACGTCTCATTTATACGTTCCGCTACAAATCAACAAAACGCAACCGCTTTTTCAGGATCAGTAGTATTCACTAGGCGTGATACGGGAAACCTACCGGTTAGGGGTAAATTATTAAGTCAGCGAGCTGACGAAACAACAGGGCAATTATTCCCTCAACTGGCAATTGCTCCATCAAGGTATTTAGACCTTGATCCAGCAAGAGCTAATAGAAACAAACTTCCTCCCCTTGATTTGTTTAGCGAAGCAAAAGAATTGGTAGAAATTGATGAAGAAACAGTGGTCTATTTTGAGGGTCTGGAAAATCTTGAAAATGTCTGGGAAGGCACTGGCATTGAAAACAGTCAAATAGCCGAGAGAAAAAGGTCATCAAGAAGAGTTCTTACCAGACGACCCAAAACAACTTTCGAAAAAGAGCAGGTAGCTGCGATTTCTTTTAGAAAGGCCTCACAGAAATCTTCAACCTCTTTTGAAGAAAGGTCTGGAAGAAAAAGAGCCTCTTACCAATCTTCACCTAAAACTCCCAAGAGGGCTCCCAAACCTCTCTTCAGCTTGAGTCAGATAGACTCTTTCAGCTTCGCTCCTTGATCTCTATTTCAATGAGTGTTCATGATTAGCCAAATAATCGGCATCAATAATCGAGATTTTTCCGTACTGCTGGTGTTCTATAAATTCTTTATTGATACTGTCATATTGTGTTCCCGTTTCAGGATGACTGACCAATTCAAGCAGCCGATTTTCAACTGGATCGCGCCTTAGAAGTTTTAGCGTAGCTTCATCGGGTTTTAAATCCGACTTCAGGTTTTCCAGGGCAACCAAAGGCTCCTCACCTTCTGCCATGCACTGTTGGATCGTCTCCTCAATCGTTGCTTTTCTTTTCATATGTCGGGCGTGCGGAAAGTCGGCTTGTGAAAAAATCATAAAATCGAGATTCAGCCAATAATTATTGACAAAGTCATCGAAGTCCACTTCAACCCCACTGCTCAAATGGATATCTCTCGATTGATCTGGTTTCTCCCGAATGAGACTGTTATAAACCTGAACAATATTGTGAACGGAATCGTACAAAACAGTCCAATGATAACTGTTTCCCGTTTCGTGAGTCCGGAAGGAGTCCATTACTTTAATAAGAGTTACCAAAGTGTAATGCATGTCCTCCATTTTTAAAAATGCGGACGACCAGGGAAACCGTTGACGGTACCACTGATCAACATCTGCCGGATATTCTTGCCGATTGCTGTCAGCAGGCGGACGATAATCGTTATCGACAAAATTTAGCATGTCATCGACCTCTTTGTAGGCGAGGTCTAATCCCGCCCGAACAACGGTGTATGGAAACAGTTTTCTTTGGTATTCCATATAGCTTTTTAAATCTGGAAGTTTGTCTTCCAGCGCATGGGTGTGGTCTCGTTGACCGATATCTTTAGAAAAAATTAGCATAGGTATTTTGAATTAAATTATTTGGAAGGATCGAATCGCTGGGAGAACATTTTCATTATATTCATTTTTTCTTCATCACTCATGGATTCAATAGATTTACGAATCTCCTGCATTTGTTCGGGAGTCATTTTTCCCATGGCTTCTTTTGCAGCGTCTTGGAATCCTTCCATATTTCCCGCCGCACCTTTTACCCACGAGAAGTCATCTTTGGCAGAAGAAGGGTTGGGTGATTTGAAATCGATTTTCTCCCGAGAACGAAACTCAACATGATTGCCAATGATTTTCCCAAAAATCTGCTGTTCCTGCAAATTATCTAAAACATCTGACAAATTTGTGCCGTGTTTTTTACAGGCATCGTAAACCGGCTTGAACGGAAGCCGAACGACTTTTTCGGGGAACCCGTTTTTATTAATAGAATGTTTAATACTCTCTTCTGCTTGATTAGTTTCAGTCATATTTCGATAAGTCTTATTCTTGCTCAGATAATTAAGGATTAATATCTATTGTAGTATAATCTGCCAAACGGGATGGAATATTAATTTCCCAAGAATCCGCCTGAAAAACAAGTCGAAAATGCTTGCAACTAAAAAGAACACTAAATCAATGCAAAAAAGTTCAGGAACTGTCCTGCGAATTGCTCTGGCGCAAATGAATTCGATGGTCGGCGATTTTGATTACAATACCAATAAAATAAAAAGCCATTTAAAACAGGCCCGAAAAATGGGTGCTGATGTGATTCTTTTCCCAGAATTAGCGATCACGGGTTATCCACCTGAAGACCTGTTGTTAAAAGAAAGTTTTTTAAAGAACAGTCATAAGGCCATGGAGAAAATCATACCTCATACCCGAGGGTTGACAGCCATTGTCGGTTTTGCAGAAAAACACGGCAACGCCATCTATAATTCTGCGGCCCTGCTTTGCGATGGCAAACATGTGGGCACTTGCCGCAAAATGCTTCTTCCAAATTACGGTGTATTCGATGAAAAAAGATATTTTCAGGAAGGCGACACTCCCGTTCGGTTTGCATTAAAAGGAGCAACACTAGGTATTACGATTTGCGAAGATATCTGGGAAGAATCGGGACCAGGGAAAACCCTGTGTAGAAAAGGCGGAGTAGACCTGCTATTGAACATTTCTTCTTCTCCCTTCCACAAAGGAAAAGACAAAGCGCGAAGAAAAATGATCCAGCAACGCGCACGCAGTTACCGCTCGCATATTGCTTACGTCAATCTGGTCGGCGGCCAGGATGAACTGGTCTTTGACGGGCAAAGTCTGATGGTGACACCTGATGGGGAAATTGTCACACAGGGGAATTCTTTCGCAGAAGAATTAATTTTTTCCGACATTGCAATCACTCCTAAACCAAAGAAAAAACCATCAATCAACATTAAAACTTACCGCGCAGCGGCGGAGCTATCGAAACAAAAAAAATACCCTGCCCTTCCCTCTCATATTTACCGTAAAAAAACAGAGTTGGAAAAAATTTTCTCAGCACTGGTTTTAGGCACTCGTGACTACATTTCCAAGAACGGATTTTCTAAAGTGGTACTGGGTCTGAGCGGCGGCATCGATTCGGCTTTGACCGCAGCCATAGCTGCACAAGCGTTAGGGCCAGAAAACGTGGTAGGGGTGTTAATGCCCTCGCCCTATTCTTCAGAAGGCAGCGTTCAGGATTCTCTCGATCTCGCGAAGAACATAAACATTGAAACTTTGACGCTTCCCATAGAAAAAGCCATGAAGGCATACGATCACATTCTTGCAAAACCATTTAAAGGAACGGATTCTGGATTGGCGGAAGAAAATCTTCAGGCAAGAATACGCGGCAACCTGCTCATGGCGCTTTCCAATAAAATGGGGTGGATGGTTCTGGCCACGGGAAATAAAAGTGAATTCAGCGTGGGGTATTGCACTCTTTATGGCGATATGGCCGGAGGATTCGCCGTTATCAAAGACGTGCCGAAAGTTTGGGTCTATAAAATTTCGCGTTGGCTCAATGACGAAAAAGAAATCATCCCCGAGTCCATCATCACGAAAGAACCTTCGGCAGAACTCCGGCCCGACCAGCGAGATACCGATTCCTTGCCTGCCTATGATTTACTGGACCCGGTCTTGTTAAAATATATTGAAGAAGATAAATCGGTCGAAGAAATAAAAATCCCCGGCTTGTCGAAAGCGGATATCAAACGAGTTACAAAATTGGTGGATGCCAATGAATACAAACGTCGACAAGGCCCTCCCGGTGTCAAAATCACCCCAAAAGCCTTCGGCAAGGACAGGCGTTTGCCCATAACTACCGGTCTCAGGAAAAAGTAATCTCCTCTTTTTAACATAGGATTTAATAATCAACGTTCATCCGTATTCATTTTTTCTTGGTTTATCTGCGAACGTTGTCTCCACTGTTAGAGGGTGGTAGAATTGGACTTCAATTAAAAATCATCTCATATCGAGTTCTTATATTTAGAAGGGAAATTACTATGAAAAAAATTGGTGTCGTTCTTTCAGGGTGCGGTGTGTATGACGGATCGGAGATTCATGAGGCGGTCATCACTCTTTTGGCAATCGATCGTGCCGGTGCCAAAGCGGTATGCATGGCCCCCGATATCGATCAAATGCACGTGATCAATCATCACAATGGGCAGGAAATGCCAACGGAAAAACGCAACGTGCTGGTGGAGTCGGCTCGCATTGCCCGAGGAGAAATCCGCGATATCAATGCAATCAAAGCTGATGATATCGATGCTCTGGTGCTACCCGGTGGATTCGGTGCGGCCAAGAACCTCTCAAACTTTGCAGAAAAAGGCGATGAATGCGATGTAAACCCCGAAGTCATCAGACTAGTGAAAGAGTTTGCCGCCAAGAAAAAACCACAAGCGGCCTTATGTATCGCTCCGGCTATGATGGCAAAAATCTACCAAAGTGAAACGGCCAAACCCACTTTGACGATTGGTAACGATAAAGAAGGCATTGGCATGATAGAAGCTATGGGGAGTCAGCATCAGGAATGTGCCGCGACTGATTTTGTTTTTGACGAAGAAAATAAAATTATTTCGACCCCCGCCTATATGGTCGGCCAAAGTATTTCTGAAGTGGCGGAGGGAATCGAAAAAACCATCAAA
>CALJGH010000178.1 GCA_938073925.1 uncultured Nitrospinaceae bacterium | reverse complement strand
CGAAAAACAGCAGACGATCGAATCAATGCATTGGATCATAATGGCAGAAGCCGGTAAGATCGAAACGGAACAGCCCGCTGTACAGGCTGAAGGTGAAGAACCAAAAAGTGGTGCCAGTAAATGTCCATTCTCCGGTGCTCTCGCTGATATGGGTATCGACATCACCAAAATGTCTAAAGAAGAAGCCATGGAAAAAATGGGCGATATGTCAAAAATATTTCCAGAAAGCTCTGATTCCTAAATTCCATGCCTGTTGAAAAATCTTTATTGATTGAGTGCCCAGCTTGCGGAATTGAAAACCTTTTGGCCGATATAGTCCCTGGAGTTCCCGCTATATGCAATCAGTGTCGGGAAGCTCTATTGGGACCGAACTTGGTTGAATCTCATACAGGCCACAGCTGTGATATTTGCAGCATGGCCTTTGTGCTAAAAAAAGAGACCGGGTTCTCGGTCGGGGAATCAGAATGCCAGTGTGGCAGTAAAGATTTCAGTCCCTTGGAATTAGACCTGTTTGTGAGCGACCTTCAGTCAACCATTGAAGCCCAAGATTCAGATGATGACGATGGTGATGATTTCGACTGGTGTCGCCCAGGCCCGGACGTCACCTCTGAAGGTGATTACAACAATGTCTTCGATGATGACCCTGGGTTTTCCAAATAGATAAAACAACTTCAACTCGCTCCTTCCGCTCTCACTCCAATATTCCCTTTCCTATTGAAATCATTATATTTATTTTTCAAAATCCCCATAAAAGATATAATATAAAGCTAATTATTTCCCGAAGAAATATAATTATATGAACGAGAAAAAGCCTCTCGATGGAAACGTTTGGGAAGAAAACCTGAAAAGTGCGCTGGATATAATTAACACCAGCGAGAGTTTTTTATTCAGTGGAGACATTGACCCCGATTCGGTAGGATCGATGTTATCTCTTTCGCTTTACCTCCATCAGCTTGATAAAAAAGTTTTTTTAATCCTGCCCGAGAACTTGCGTGAAAATCTCAATTTTTTCGAGAAAATTATCGAATACAATTCGATCAAAATTTTGCGGAACAAAGAACAGATTCTAGCCGTTAAAGATGAGGTAGAGACCGTTATTTTTTGCGACACCCCAAATAAAAAACTGGTTCCTCATTACTCTTTTCTTGCAAAAAATATTTTATCCAACAAACCCAAAGTGATTGAGATTGACCACCATTTTGGTGCAGACAGCGAAGAGCTAACCGATTACGGTATTAAATTATTTCGCAAGGCCAACGCCAACACTGAAATTATTGGAAAAATTCTTTTAACGTATCATGAAAAATATCACGAAGGACCCAATCCTTTTGATCAACGTAATATTATTCTCGGTTTGATAACCGGTATGCTAGGTGACACTGTCGGCGGCAAGGTCATTCCCTTTAAAGAAGATTACGAATACTGGATGGACTTGCTCAAAGGCCGTTTGCAGAATATAACGCGTTGGAGAGAATCAGATAATGAGCGAAATGTAGACGTCAAAGACTCGAAGTTTGGTGATCCACAACAGATTCTGGAATACCTCGACCGGTTGACCGATGAACAGGAAGCCTGCTTCAATCTTTTAAATGACCGCGCCGAATTAAAAGGTCAAATTGGTTTTTTAAACTTATTTCACTCCACTCAAGAAGATTTAGCTGATACCTGCAAACGGTTCAATTCGGGCTGGTTCGCAGACATTCAGAATTTTCTTATGAACTCAGTTCCTGAGAAATCGGGTTGTGCCGGCATGGTAATTTTTGAAGGTCAAAATGCCGAAGGGGAGAACTGCTTTTTCATCAAGCTTAGACGAGCAGTCAAGTTTTCTGGAATTGACCTGCGCACTGCAGAAGATATATTAAAGGAATTATTCGGTGATCTTTATATGGGCGGGGGCGGTCATGCAGGTGCCGCATCTTTTAGAATCCACCCTCTCGACGAAAAAGAATTTCTAGAGAAAATTGAAAAGGTATTCGATTTTTTTAATGCAGGCCTATTGGCCTCCACCAACAAATAAAAAGTTGCTCCGGCTTAGATCACCCCTTCCAACACCTTCTTATAAATTGAGAATGTTTTTTCGCTCATAAGATTCAAAGAGAACTCGTCTCGAATTCTCACCTTACCATTTTGCCGCATTGCTTTCTGTTCCTCTGGGCCAAGCTCCAATAAAGTCAAAATACCATGAGCAAGGGTTCTTGCTGAGTTAACAGGAACCAGTATCCCTTCAACAGACTTTCTAATAATATCGTTGTTACCGGGGATATCAGTTGCCATCACCGGTTTCCCGACCGCCAAAGCTTCCAGCAAATTATAAGGAAGCCCTTCACTCCGGGAAGGGGAAATATAAAAATCTATACTTTTTAATATCTCCAACGCATCTTCCCGAGCCCCTAAAATTTTTACCGTATCATCTAATCCATTCTCGTGGATATACTGCGTTATCATTTTAATATACTTTTCATGCTCTCCAGGACAATCGCCAATGACAAGCAGTCGAATGTAGGGAGCCCTTTTAGCCGCCTCGACAAACCCTTCGAGCAGTATGTCCAGTCCTTTTTCTGGCGAAACTCTTGAGAGTGTGCCGAAAATTTTTATACTTTCACGAGGCCCCAACTTCAATGAGGCGAGCACCTCTTCAGCGGGAGGTAGTGCTTGAATAGAGTCCAGATCAATACCATTGTTAACAACACTGGAGTTTGAATCATTCAGAAACATTAAAACTTTCGCTTTGTTTTTTTCTCCGTTGCCAACAAAAATATGGTGCCGGGTCAACAATGTCAGAACATTTTCAACAAACAGATAAAACCATCTTTGGACAACAGGAAGAAGTTTGTGCTGAAAGCCGTGAAAAGTGTGTACAACAGGAATGCCGAGCATCCAACCGAGCAACCTGCCATAAAGACCGGGACCTTTCCCATGGGTATGAATCAAATCCGGTTTCTCTTTCCGCAAAATTTTCAATAATTTGAATAAAGTAGACAAAGATAGTTTTCTTAAGACTAGATCATGAGGAGTAATTCCTAAGGCGATCAACTTGTTCCAGTAGGAACCATCGTTGTGGGTACAAACCATGATATCCCAGTCCTTGCGGTCTATTTTTTCCAGCAAGCTGTATATATGTCTGGGGCCTCCCCCGGGTGCGGTGGTACCGCTGATGATAGCTAATTTCATGGTCGAGGCTGGGTGGTTAACGGAAGACCATTAAATGATACGATATTTCCGAACCTTGAGGAACTTTATTTTTTTGCTCTTACAGGGCAGGGATAGCTACGCGGTAACATTTGCGGATCAAAATTATAAAGTGCTAATTACGATTTTCGTCTATAGTGTGCGGCAGTGTGCCGCACACTACATCAGATTAAAGTTTGCCAACCTGAGCATCATCCCTTGCTTCTTAGGGGCGATCCGTTAGCGTCAAGCTGAGTCTGCTTCCAGGTCGGTATGGGACAAGAGGTTTTCGTCCTCAATGGCCATAGCGATGTTCGGGTCAGATTTAAAACTATCGTTGATCGCACTCAACAAAGTGGATGCATCTGAATAATAAATTTGTTTATTTATTTCATCTACTTTTCGCAACGAAAGTTGTTCGTACAAGGTGACCATATTTTCCGAACGTGAAATGGACTCCCTTACTTGCGAAAAGGGGATATTACGTTTCTTACTTTCGATTGCAAGTTCTGCATATTTTATCCATAAATCAATATCACCCTTAGCATCGCCAAGCGCAAGATACTTTTGTCGCATTTTTTCTTTTCCCAATTTTTGCAACTGTTCCACTTTTTCTCTTCCCCAACCGTTCAATGGCATCCCTTTAGTTGCTCGGCAAAGATGCTTCAGGGAATGTACCAGTCGATTCATTTGACTGTCGAGTTGCATACCATAATTGGTATATTCTCTAATCTCCTTAACACTTTCAAAAATATGCCAAACACCACCGCGCTTTTGAACATCAGTTCGTCTTTTATCTAGTGCGCTGGCCTGATCAAGACAATCCTGTTCATTTTTCACTTCAGGACTTGAAGTCGATATTGTTTTAAGCTTTTTTGCCAATGATCCATCAACCGGAAGAGCAGGCAAAGTTTCATACGAAGTTTCAGAGATATCGGCACTAGATCTCGTCAACGTCTCTTTGCGTACCCAAGTATTTTCTTTAAATGGCATTTGTAACGGGGCTTCATCAACAGGTTCAGCAGAACAACCTGAGACAAAAATTCCCGTCAACACGACACATAAAATAATTTGTAAACACCTTATTTTAAACATTTTGGTCTCTCATTAATTTTGGAAAAATAGTCCATCTTTATACACTAAAATTTTAACCCTTGCATGAAAATGGCAATGACAAAATTTCTGCCAAACCTGCCGTCAAAGTGGCTGTAATCGACAAAAATCCGACGCTTTTAAAATAAATATAAGTCGAATTATTAAACTATCAAAAAAGCATAATAATATAAACTACTATATTTAAATAAGTTCTATTGATTTTTTGATATTATCCCTTAAGTAGCCCTATAAGGTACATGACTTGCATTACCCTTGAGTGATAACCGTTTCCTACCGTTAAGAGAACTATAAATTAAATAATATCAAAGGTTTGAATACTATGAAATTAAAAAAATTACTTTATTTACTGATTACTGTCTTCCTCTTTTCCGGGTGCGAAGTAAAAATGGGTCCCTCAACGTTCTGGAGCAAAGTATTCCGAACTCAAACCGACTCTAAATATTATATGGGAAAGACTGAAGATCTGGTGCAATCCCTTACGGAAGATGTTGCTGAATATGAAATCAACAAAGTAACGGTATTTGATCTAGTCGATGAAGAGAACAAAACTCCTATTCTCGGCGAATATATTTCTACAAGAATTGTTGAAGCCATCACCAAAAAGTATTTCTTTCGTGATAAGCAGTTTCGAGTGGCGCAAAAAGGAGAGGTCAAATCAGTTTTAGACAATTTAAAACTTCAGTCTTCGTTTCATTACAATAAAAATGAGTTGCGTCATCTGGGGAAAGCCCTCAACTCGCAGGCCGTTATCACAGGAAGGATCACCGACCTCGGAACCAATCTAGATGTTCATCTCACTTTGACCGATGTCATGAGCGGAGAAGTTATCGCATCCGCATCCGAGCCTTTAACGCGAACCAAGTTTGCGGTTGAAATGCTAAGACACCATTAGCTCAATCGTTTTCAATAGCCCGGCGGTAACGGGCGAGCGCCATTAAAGGGAAAAAGTGCTGGTACATATGGTACTTGATGAAGAAATGCACGGGAAACCCTGTCCCGGTAAATGCATCTTCCCACCAGGTTCCCTGGTCGTTTTGATTGCGCATCAAAAATTCTACCCCGCGTTTTGCAGCATCCCCTTTTGCTTCGCCACCTGCAACCAGGGCCAGTAATGCCCACGCCGTTTGCGAAACCGTGCTTGTACCACGCCCGCGCAAGCTGGGTTCTTCGTAACTCTGGCAGGTTTCGCCCCAACCACCATCTTCATTCTGATGTGCCTCCAACCATTGAATGGCTTTGCAGCTAAAAGGTTGACTCATATCTTCACCCATTGCCGACAATCCAGTCATAGCCAAAAACGTTCCATAAACATAATTCACTCCCCAACGACCAAACCAGCAACCATCAAGTTCTTGCCCCTCCTTAACAAACTTTAAGGCACGTGCAACTTGCGGGTGTTCTCTTTTGAATCCCCACTGCGACAACATCCATAGAATGCGGCTGGACACATCAACAGTAGGTGGGTCGAGTAAGGCCTTATGGTCAGCGAAAGGAATTTCGTTTAAAACTTCCTTATTATTGTCGACATCGAAAGCTCCCCATCCGCCATTTTTACTTTGCATATTGAGCAGCCAGCTCAAGGCTCTTTGGCATTCATTCAACTTCCAGCGGATGTTAGGAACATCTATCCGATTCAATGCCAACAAAATTTCTGCGGTGTCGTCTGTGTCAGGATACAGCTCGTTATAAAATTCAAACGCCCAGCCACCCGGTTCTGCATGTGGTTTTTTAATCTGCCAGTCGCCACGCTTAACCACCTGTTTGGAGAGAATCCATTCCGCAGATTTTATGAGTGCCGGGTGATCCGTTGGCAGTCCCGAATCTATCAATGCGTTCAAACAAATCGCCGTATCCCATAGCGGCGAGACACAGGCCTGCATCCATAGTCGGTCTTCTTTTTCCAGAAGAAAGCGATCAACCGCTTCCATCCCTTTGACACAAGCAGGATGATCTTTGGAATAACCCATCAGATGCAATGCCAACAGGGAGTTGAGCATGGCAGGCTGAATTCCAGCCCAGTCACCCTCCTCTTCCTGATGTTCCAGTGTCCATTTTTCTACTGCGCGCAGAGCTGTTTTGCGAAAAGGCTTCCAAGGGAACTTACCAATGAATTTGATGATTCGATCGAGATAAATAAACGTGTCTCTCCAACTCGTGAACGGTAGACCGCTCGGCTTGAAATCGAGATCATTGTCGTTTTCCGTGAACAACTCCTGAACATCCCGACCAGCAGGCAAAGAATGTACTGGCTCCAGAGAACGCACCACAGAGAGCGGCACCACTGTGCCACGTGACCAACTGGAAATTTCGTAGATATTAAAAAAGAATCCATTCGGTAATAAAATAATTTCCGCCGGGATGGCGGGGCAAACATCCCAAGATACTTGCCCGAACATGGCGAGAAATATTTTTGTGAAGACACGAGTCTTTTTTATGCCGCCGTTTTTTCGGATGGCGTTTCTGGCGCGCACCATTTCTTCTCGATCTGCTGGCATCCCTGCCATTTTGAGGGCCATATAAGATTCAACCGTGGAGCTGATGTCACACAGTCCGCCATGAAAAAGCGGCCAACTCCCATCTTCACGTTGCATATAAAGCAGATAATTGGCTATCTTTTGTTGGCGTTCGCTATCCAGTCGATCCGTGAAATGCATGAAGAAAATCAATTCTGCAGAAATGGTTACATTGGCTTCCAGTTCATCCACCCAATAGCCCTTTTCATTCTGACTGGATAGCAAATAATTCCGCGACCTTTCGATAGAACGGTGCAACATATTTTCATTTATAGGCATTCCATCAGATGACACAGCGGGTCCTTCCATTTCCGTAACTTTCTCCATATTTTCCATATAGTTAGCTGATATCTATAAAAATTCTTAGAAAAGACTAAATTAACCCATTTAAGGATATAAAGCAAAACTCCCCATGCAGAAGTACCGAACAAAACTCATTGACAATGCTGCAAATCTCTTTTAATATATCCGGTTTACGACATACAAAATTTAATATCAAACAGAACCGGAAATAATGAAGACAACTTTTTTTGCAAAACCTGGCGAAATCGAGAAGAAATGGGTGATCATTGACGCAACAGATAAAGCTGTTGGGCGTATCGCTACTAAAGCAGCTTCGATCATTCGCGGAAAAACAAAACCAACTTTTACCCCGCATACTGATACTGGGGATAATGTAATTATCATTAATGCAGCTAAGGTTAAGTTAACCGGAAAAAAATGGGACGACAAAGTCTATTACCACCATACCGGTTGGTCGGGAGGGATAAAATCCATTACTGCTAAAGAAGTTTTGGAAAAGAATCCTTCGGACCTTTTGCAAAAAGCCATTCGAGGAATGTTACCCAAAAACAGATTGGGCCGCACCTTGAACAATAATTATCGAATATACGACACGGATCAGCATCCTCACGGAGGACAGAACCCCGTAACCGTAACAGTTTAATTCCTTTAAAGAAAAAGACGGAGAGTAAAAAATATTATGGACGGCACTATCGAACGATTTTATGCAACAGGAAAACGAAAAGAATCCATCGCGAAAGTATGGGTTCAAGCTGGCAATGGCAAAATCACAGTGAATAACAAATCCTTAAAAGAATATTTTTGCCGCGAAAGCCTGGAGTGCATTATTAAGCATCCGCTAATCACAACCGAAACCCTTGAGTCAGTTGATATCAAAGCGACTGTTCAAGGAGGCGGGCTTTCGGGTCAGTCTGGTGCTTTACGTCTAGGGATTTCTCGAGCTCTTATTTTGACCAACACCGATCTGCGAGCACCGCTCAAAAAAGCAGGATTTCTCACCCGAGATTCTAGAGCTGTAGAAAGAAAGAAATACGGACAACCTGGCGCGCGCAAAAAGTTCCAGTTTTCCAAGAGATAAACGGCAATTCCTCTACCAATTCGTGTATAGGCTTTGCCGTCTGGCAAAGCTTTTCGGGAAAAAGGCACCTCTTTTTCCCAACAATCAAGTAAAATTTAAAAACGTGTTTAGGTACGGAGGCTCACTTGTAGAAGTGAAAAAAAATCCGTAGGAGTCTTTTATTATGATAAAAGTCGGCATTGCCGGAGCCAGCGGATATACCGGACTCGAGTTGATACGCCTTTTGGTGAATCACCCTGAAGTCGAGTTGACCGTTTTAACTTCCGAGACATATAAAGGAAAATCGATCGCCGATGTTTTTCCATCATTGAATGGAATCATCGACATTGAATTACAACCTTTCAATAGTAAAATTTCAAAATCCTGCGATGTGGTTTTTCTGGCGTTGCCCCACACCACTGCAATGGATAAGCTGCCGCAATTAATCGAGTCCAACTGCAAGGTCATTGACCTGAGTGCCGACTATCGATTGGAAGATGCTGATGCTTATCCGGACTGGTACTCGCTGACTCACACGCATCCTGAATTGTTGTCAAAAATCGTATACGGTCTGCCTGAGTTGCATCGCGAAAAAATAAAAAATGTACAGGCAGTCGCCAATCCGGGCTGTTACCCTACCAGTGTTATTCTGGCTTTAGCTCCTTTGATGAAAACCGACTGGGTCAATTTGGATAGCATTATTTCTGATAGCAAATCAGGAGTTTCCGGCGCGGGACGCAAACCTTCCCTAACCAGTCAGTTTTCCGAAGCAAACGAAGGAGTCAGCCCTTATAGTTTGGCAGGTCATCGCCACATACCCGAAATGGAACAAGAGCTTTCCAGCTTGGCAGGCAACCCCATTAAAATTAGTTTTTCTCCGCATCTCATACCTATGAGTCGTGGCATGCTGAGCACAATTTACATCGATCTTAAAAAGAAGTTAAGCGATGATGATCTGATCGAACATTATCAAAAGTTTTACAACGATGAATTTTTCGTTCGCGTTTTGAGCAAAGACCGGTTTGCTAACACTCACGCTGTCTCTGGCTCTAACTTTTGCGATATCGGGATCAAGGTGGATGCTCGAGTAGATCGACTCGTCATCACCAGTGCCTTGGACAACCTTATTAAAGGGGCTTCTGGACAAGCTATTCAAAATATGAACATCATGCTGGGCTTTGAAGAAAAAACATCACTTCAATCACCCGCAATTTTTCCTTAGAAGGCCATGAAAATATTAAAAAACCGCAACCCTGCCGTGCCGGGATTCAAAGCCGCAGGGCTGGACTGCGGAATAAAAGACAATCGCATCAAAGATCTGGCGCTCATTGTTTCAGAGTCCCCTGCAACCGCCGCCGCTGTCTTTACCAAAAATCGCGTGGTGTCGCCGGGTGTGACTTGGAGCCGTCGCGCACTGGCCAAGTCGTCGGGTAGCATCCGCGCCGTTGTCGTTAACAGTGGCAATGCCAATGCAGTAACCGGTTCAAAAGGATTAAAAGATTGCGATGCGATCACAAAAAAAGTTGCCCAGGAACTTGGCATACCCCAAAAAGAAGTGTTCATTGCTTCCACCGGAATTATTGGTGTGCCACTTCCTTCCGATAAAATTATAAAGGCCACTCCAAAACTGGTTACAGAATTAGGCGGGAAAGTTAAAAACTGGATCGATGCATCCGAAGCCATCATGACCACCGATCTAGTCTCCAAATCAGATCGGATAAGTTATTCCTATAAAGGGAAGCGCATCTTCATTGGCGGAATCACCAAAGGGTCTGGAATGGTTCATCCCAATATGGCTACCATGCTCGGGTTTGTGTTTACCGATGCCGTCATCGATTCAAAAATCCTTAAAATGGCTTTGACAGAAGCCGCAGACCGCTCCTTCAACCGCATAACGGTTGATGGAGACAACAGCACCAACGACTGTGTTGCCATACTCGCTAATGGCAAAGCGAAAAATTCTGCGATAAAATCGGGTACGCTAGGCTATCGGGAATTCTTAAAAGCCTTAACGAAGCTATGTAAAAATCTGGCATCAAAAATTGTTCTCGACGGGGAAGGCGCGACCAAGTTTGTCACGGTCCGAGTTCAGGGAGGAAAAACACGTAAGCAGGCCTATCTCATTGCGAATTCTGTCGCCACATCTTCTCTTGTCAAAACTGCATTATTTGGAGAGGACCCAAACTGGGGACGGATTTTTTGCGCCGTAGGAAATGCGGGCGCAGCCCTTGACCCTGACAAGGTTGATGTTTTTTTAAATAAAAATCGGCTTTTAAAAAATGGCAGTCCGACAAATCTGCCACCGCAAAAGCTGGTCCAAGCCATGAAACAACATGAAATTGATATCACCATTGATTTAAAATGTGGCAAAGAGTGGGAAGAAGTTTTAACCTGCGATCTGTCCTACGATTATGTAAAAATAAATGCTGAATATACGACTTAACTTTCTAAACTCATCTAGAATTTTTTAAAAATGGCTTTACTACCCATCAAAAATTGTTTCGATCCCGTTTTAAGAAAACAATGCCAGGTCATTAAAAATATTGATGAAGAGTTGGTCA
>CALJGH010000177.1 GCA_938073925.1 uncultured Nitrospinaceae bacterium | reverse complement strand
GCCAGAGAAATGTTACGCGAAAAATCTGTTCGACACCTTACAGTTATTCGAAACGATGAAGTTGTTGGGATCTTGTCTATAAAAGACCTGTAACAAACCTCATATTAATCTCCCTCTATAATTTTTTTCACTGTACAGTCCAATTCCCCCTGAGCTAGCCTTACTTTAACAGAGTCTCCCGGATTTACTCCCTCTATACTTTTCAAGGATTTCTCACCTTTAGAACAAATACTGTATCCCCTTTCTAAAATCGACAGCGGATTGAATGCGTTCAGGTTTTTTAATATACCTTCAAAACGTTCTTTGTTCAAAAGGAGGTTGGATTGAATGATATGCAGCATTCTTTTTTCCAGCATGCCCAGGTTTTCTTTCATATACGGAATGCTTTTTTCTGGGGAAGCCTGAAACAATCGATGGATTTTGTCCTGCAATCTTTGTTGATGAGTAAGCAGATTTTGTTCCAGTCCTCGAAGCAGGCGAGAATGCAGTTCATCAACTCGTTGGATTTGTGGGTTGAATATTTCCTTCGGCTGATGAAAAAACCGCCTGTCCATCAACCTTTTCAACAAATCGTAATAATATTGTAATTTCTGTTGCAGGGAATTTATCAGTGCTTCATTCAGCGAACCAATGTCGCGGAGGGTATCGTTAAGAATGGGCACTGTTAATTCTGCCGCTGCTGAGGGAGTCGGCGCCCTCAAATCTGCAGCGAAATCTGCAATGGTGAAATCTATTTCATGTCCCACTGCTGAAACAATGGGAATACGAGAAGCTGTGATAGCTCTTGCAACTTCTTCTTCGTTAAAAGCCCACAAATCTTCTAAAGAACCACCGCCTCGCCCGACAATGATGACCTCGATATCTTCTCTTTGATTCAGTTCGTGTATACCGCGGGCAATTTCTTCTGCCGCACCTTCTCCCTGCACTTTTGCCGGATAAAGCAATACAGAAACCTTTGAGTTTCTCCGTCTCACTATATTAAGGATGTCTCTTACCGCGGCTCCGGTAGAAGAGGTGACCACCCCGATTTTCCACGGAAATTCAGGCAAGGGTTTCTTTTTTTCTTCATCAAATAGCCCTTCTTTTTCCAGCTTGATTTTTAATTGCTCAAAAGCTTTTTGCAACGCCCCCAACCCTCTGGGCTCCATACTTTCGGTGACTATCTGATATTCTCCGCGCGCATCATAGACAGTGACTCTTCCAAACAGCAAGACCTGATCTCCATCTTCGGGCTGAAATTTTATCCCCGCCCTATGACCTTTAAACAAAACACAACGGATTTGTGACTTGTCGTCCTTGAGAACAAAATAACTATGGCCCGAAGCCACAGTTCTGAAATTGGAAATCTCGCCTTCTACCCAGATGGAGTCGAACGCGGCTTCCATAATCGCTTTGATATCACGCGTTAGCTGGCTAACTTGATAGACTTGGCCGCCTTGCCCCGCAGATTCCGATTCGACGCTATTTTCGCTTTTTGCCAATCCCAATGACTTTTTTGTTCGAGCTTGCCTGTTTTGAATCATTTGAATTTTAGAAAAATTAGAGGGATTCTTTAAACGCCTTCAAAGTGTTTTCCATAAGGAGAGCAATGGTCATGGGTCCGACTCCGCCGGGAACAGGGGTGATGTGTGAAGCTTTTTTTGAAATAGGTTCAAAATCTACATCGCCGGTTAGTTTTCCATCAACGCGGTTTATGCCTACATCAATTACCACTGTACCTTCGCTCACCATTTCATCTGTGACAAAATTGGCTCGCCCAACAGCAGCTACTAAAATATCTGCACTGCGTGTAACCTCTTCCAGATTTTGAGTGCGGGAATGACAAATGGTGATTGTGGCATTGCGATGCAATAACAACATTGAAACAGGTTTGCCGACGATATTACTTCTTCCAATAATTACAGCATGTTTTCCTGAAATTTCAATGTCATAGCGATCGAGTAATGCAATGATTCCTGTCGGAGTGCAAGGTGTCAGGAGAGCATTGCCCACCACCAGTTTACCAACATTTACCGGATGAAAACCATCAACATCTTTTTTGGGGTCGATCGCCTGAAGAATTTTTTCAGAATCAATTTGATCGGGAAGCGGCAACTGAACCAGAATTCCATGGACATCTTTGTTCGAATTCAACTCGCCTACAAGTTGCAATAATTTTTCTTCGGATGTATCGGCGGATAATTTTTGCTCAAAGGACTGAAAACCCAATTCGCCACAAATTTTATTTTTGTTTCGAACATAAACGGCGGATGCAGGATCATCGCCAACGAGTACCGTTGCCAGCCCTGGTGTTTTTCCGGTTTTTTTCTTTAATTCCTGTATTTCATCAGCTAGGCGATTACGAATCTCCCCTGAAACTTTTTTCCCATCAATTAAAACCATTTGCTTCCTCTCAAATCGTGGTGGTAAATTTCACTGGTATTTTAGCAGAATTTGAAAAGGAAACGATCAATCAATATCCAGTTCTTTAATCAAACGGAAAAGGTAGGAACGCTGGACATCAAGAATTTTTGCCGCTTTGGTGCGATTGCCAGAGGTGGGTTTAAGGGTGTTTGTTATGAATGTTTTGGGAAAAGAATCGCCAGCCTTTGCCCCACCCCGAAAACTGATCCAGTTGCTGTGTTAGGTTTTGGATCAAAAACCTGTTGATTAGGGGGGGGTAAGATGGCTAGGAAACGTTATTCATCTTTACCTAAAATAAGGAGACTACGAAATCTAATGTTGTTCTTTCATAATTCTTGAGTTATTCCAGAAAAAAATTCTGTTCGAGTCGAACCCGATATATTCATAGCCTCGCTCATCAATTGATAGATGGACGCATATTCAGATATAAATTTTAAGGAGCGTTATGTGACGCTTCCGGTCTACGCCGTCCCATTAGATGGAACTCTAAGGTATCGATGTTTAATTTCTCTGCTTCATCCAGATTCCGAACATATACTCCAAGATGATGGACACCGTCTAATCACATAACAGACCTGATTAAATCAACCAAATCGTATTATACTGCGCCCTTACTAGGTACTTATTCACTTAAAAATAAAATTATGCCCCCAACCATTTATCACAACCCAAAATGCAGTAAATCGCGTCAGACTCTGGAATTATTTGGAGAGAAAAATATCACGCCTACCATTATTGAATATCTTAAAAATCCTCCGACGGCAGAAAAATTGAAAGAAATTTTATCGCAGTTGGGTATCGCTCCTCGCGACCTGATGAGGAAAAAAGAAGATGCGTATAAAGAGTTAGGTCTGGCAAACTCTTCCTTATCCGATGAAGATTTAATTGGCTTTATGGTCACGCACCCTATCCTTATTGAGCGCCCCATCGTGGTTGCCAATGGCAAAGCGGCTTTAGGCCGTCCTCCAGAACAGGTATTGGATATTCTCTGATGGGATTGAGTTGCAGAAAAAAATGAAGTGGGTCTGATTTAGCTTTTTCGTTTTGCGACTACGGCGGCGTGAGCTCTGGCTCTTTTCAACATTGCGGCTTTTTCGTCAGAGGTGAAATCATTTCTAGGTTTGGGACCTGGAACAAAATTGCCAGAGGGCGCGGGTCTCGCCGCTGGGGCAGCAGCAGGGGTAGATTCTTCAGCTGCAGGTGCTTCCTCTTCGATAACAGCAACCGGTACATTGGCAGCTTCTTCTGCCGCCTGGGCTGCTTTAGCCTCTGCCTCTTGTCGGGCTTTTTCTTCCGCAACCGCTTTTTCTGCATCGTCGATGATCCTTTGTTTTTCTAGCTCCTCATCAATAATGGCTTGCTTGCGCTCCTGAATTTCCAAGGCTCGAAGATAACGGTCTTCATTGTTTGACATGGTGGATTTGGAACTCGAATTGGTACGCATGTTCGAGTTAAAATGATAACTTTTATTAGCCCCTTCACTCATTGTATTTTCTCCTGTCAAAATTAAAGCAACCCAATACTTCCCTTATCATATAAGAAACCCTCAAAAAGTTCATATTTTTATAGATATTTCCTAAAAAGGGCCGGGCGTAAAGCGCATGAATTTTAAAGTCAATTGAACGCTGTCGCATTGAAATAATAGACCTTACATTAAAAATACTTAATACCAGATTAACATTAATTTAATCCGCGTACTCTATTCTGCTAATCATATATTTGAAACTTTAGCAGGAGGTGTCCTATGTTTTATGAAGTCCGCGTACTCGATAGCAACAATAAGCTGAAAAAAATAATTAACGGCCAGCAATTGAGCCGAAAATACTGGGATAAATTTGAATCAAATTTCAATGTTTCCGCAGCTAAAAAAACGAAAAAGAAATCCACCGGAAAAAGTAATTAGCTCATTACTCATTCAAATATAAGTGGATCAAGTAGAGGGTAAGAACCAAGCATGACGAGCCATATGTTTGATCCTGTTTTTTTACTTACCGGCATTTTCAACCAACTAATTATTTATTATTGAAAGCTTTGGGTCCGTATGGGGAGGGAAAAGAAAGAAGACAGTCGCTTGGAATGTTTATTTCCCAAATGATCTTACATATAAAATGACGTGCCAAGCTTCATACTCAGTTAAGACTTGAGGGATAAAAGAAACCATGGCTGTTCCAGAACTTCCATTTTTCGATATCCATAAGAGTTCACCATCGATACGGCCAGCTTGCCAATCTTTATCCGTGAAATTCAGGGGAGCTTCCCTGTTAGCCCTGGGATTTTCCCATTCCTTTTCCGTCTTTTCCATGGCAAGTCATACAATACGACTTCCCGTGAAAAATCGTTTTCCCTTTTTGAATATTATCCGGTGTTGTAGGAAACGGATTCTTCCAAGACCTGGCTTCTTCTATACAAGATCTTTGGCAATAAAATATTCGACCACCACCATTGTTGCATCAGGAGCAGTAGTT
This sequence comes from uncultured Nitrospinaceae bacterium, assembly GCA_938073925.1. Taxonomy (GTDB): domain Bacteria; phylum Nitrospinota; class Nitrospinia; order Nitrospinales; family VA-1; genus UBA8687. Next base: position 955 of record CALJGH010000177.1, on the reverse strand, counting down.
TCAAACAGCATACACTGAAGAATTTCTCCGCCCTGAATCCCTTTGCAGTAATGATGATATGGGCCACTCACTCGAAAAAAAAGTTCCCAATGACGGATGGAAAAAATTGCGGAGTTAGGTGGTAAAGCCCTCCCAGAAACAATAGCTCGATAAAACCAATAGACCAAATCCAGGCTATAGCGGTTTTAGAAATATCTAACCTACCCTTTGACTTCGCTAAAAAAAAGCCCCATATATAAATCGAACTTAGAATTAAAGCCACGGGTATAGCAATTTTTGCTCCCCATTGAAAAAGGGTCCAAAGAATGGCCTTCATAAAAAATAAAGCGACGGTAGATACAATAAAAAACATTAAAATAATCATATATAGTTATTACACTTTTTAGGGTAGGTTTATGTAAGCGTATTTAAGTCCCCAGCTATATATATTATGAGAAAAAGTATATATCAGATTATTATATATCTGGAAACTGGGTCGTTCTGACCAGACCCCACTATTTATACCAGAATTAGAATTAAGCTTTCATAATTCATAATTGTATTGGGAATCTGTATTGTTTCTGGTGCTGGCGGTTGATACCCCAGACTCGTATGCGGCCTTTTGGTATTATAATGAACAAGCCATCTCTCGATCATGATCTTCACTTCTTTTAGAGTGTAAAAGATCTCTCCATTCAACAACTAATCTCTAAGTTTCCAATTGAATGACTCATTATACCTATTCTCCCAAGGACTACCTGGTTCAATAAATAATGGGCTAACCTCTAGGTTGTTTAGCCATTGCCGAATGGCTATTGATTTAAACTCCGGACCATTATCTGAACGGATATGCTTAGGCAACACTCGTGTAATAATTAGCTCAGACAAAACTTCAATCACATCCAACGAAGTAAACTTTCTTTTAACAACAGTCATATTGGGAGTACTGAAGCATAGGAAGCCTGAAATAATCAGG
>CALJGH010000176.1 GCA_938073925.1 uncultured Nitrospinaceae bacterium | reverse complement strand
GAAAAAGGTTATTTGTATATTGCACAACCACCGCTCTATAAAATTAAAAAAGGCAAAAAAGAAAATTATTTAAAAGATGAAAAACTCTTATTCCAATATTTAATGGATCAGGGAACAGAAAATTTAGAAATATCTAATAGTGAAAGCGACGAAAAAATTTCTGGTACCGATTTAAAGCTTTTAATAAATAATCTTTTTAAGTTTGAGGAATGTTTTAGTCGTGTTATTAAAAATAATATTCCTAAGGCTTTTTTAAATGTTTTGATAAACCTGAATATTGAGCGAAGCGATTTTGAAAAGCTAGAGCATATTCTCGCGGCGGTTATTCAAATTCTTGATGGGTTGATAGATGAAGAAAACAAGAATAAATTTGAATATAAAAAGGAATATTTAAATATTCCAATCAAACTTAAAGATAGTATTAAACTTGATGCGGATAAGAAAAGCAGATTAAAAGAGTTTCTTGTTGAAGTAAGCCAGCAAAGAGGTGATCACTCGGCAATAAAGACGACCCACGAGTTCGAGAGGGTAGATCTTAATAAAGAATTAAAGGATGTTGCTATTTCAATAGGTTTCAACGAAGACAGCAAAGCCTATAATGTTATATTTTTCGGTTCTAATAATGGTCGTGATTTTGAAATCAAATTGAACCCTGAGTTTATTGAATCTGTAATCATTCAAAATATTATGGAAATATATAAACCCATTAAAGCTAAAGACTACCCTCCGTTTATATTACACAACAACGGAGAAAGTACCTATGTAGACTCGAAGCATGGTTTATTACAGGCCGTTTTGGAGATGGCAAAAAAGGGTATATACATCCAGCGTTATAAAGGTTTGGGTGAAATGAACCCTGAGCAACTATGGGAAACAACAATGGATCCGGAAGTAAGGGTGCTTTTGCAGGTCCGCGCAGATGACTTGGTTGCCTCTGAAGATTTATTTACTACCTTAATGGGTGAAGAAGTAGAACCGCGCAGAGAATTCATCCAGAAAAACGCGTTGCAAGCAAGAAACCTGGATGTTTAATAATTAGTTTTTAAAATTTTTATTTGAAAGGTAAGTTGATGCCGGAAACGATTGACCCGATAAACATTGATGATGAAATGAAAAGTGCATACCTCGATTACGCGATGAGCGTAATTATTGGTCGTGCTCTCCCCGATATCAGAGATGGTTTGAAACCGGTACATCGCCGCGTTTTGTTTGCCATGCATGAAACAGGAAACGTTTTTAATAAACCTTATAAAAAATCAGCGCGAATCGTTGGTGATGTAATTGGTAAATATCATCCCCATGGCGATCAAGCTGTTTATGACACTATTGTTCGCCTAGCTCAGGAGTTTTCTCTAAGAAATCCACTGATAGACGGTCAAGGTAACTTCGGTTCCATTGACGGAGACTCGGCTGCCGCGATGCGTTATACTGAAATCCGTATGCAGGAAATAACGGGCGAGTTATTGCGTGACCTTGAAAAAGAAACCGTTCAATTCGTTCCGAACTACGATGAGTCAACGAAAGAACCCTCTGTTCTTCCAGCCAGCTTTCCTAATCTTTTAGTTAACGGATCATCGGGAATTGCCGTAGGTATGGCAACTAATATTCCGCCGCATAATTTGGTGGAGGTTGTCGATGCGGCCATTCATGTTATTGAAGAGCCAGAATGTTCGATCGATGATCTTTTACAAATTGTTAAAGGTCCTGATTTTCCCACACACGGAATCATTCAAGGGAGAAACGGGATCGTTTCTGCCTACAAAACGGGGCGTGGAATAATCCGCGTAAGAGGTCGTGCGGAAATTGAAACAATGGAAAAAGGAGACCGGGAAAGAATTGTAATTAGAGAGTTGCCTTTTCAGGTTAACAAAGCTCGCTTGGTTGAAAAAATAGCGGAACTAGTGAGAGATAAAAAACTGGAAGGAATTTCAGATTTAAGAGATGAGTCAGACCGCGATGGGATTCGTGTTGTTGTTGAGCTAAAGAAGGGCACGATGGGGCAAGTTGTGTTGAATACCCTTTATAAAAATACCCAGCTTCAGGACACCTTTGGAGTTATTCTTCTTGCGTTGGTTAACCAACAACCTAGAGTTTTAAATCTGAAAGAATTTTTGCGCTACTTCGTTTTGTTCCGAAAAGAAGTGGTCACTCTTCGAACAGAATATGATCTTAAAAAAGCAAGAGAAAAGGAACATGTTCTAGAGGGTTTAAAAATCGCTCTGGACAACCTGGATGAAGTGGTGAAGCTAATCCGTAACGCGCAAGACCCTGTTTCTGCTCGAGAAGGTCTGATGTCTACATTCGCCCTCTCGGAAGTTCAGGCAAAAGCGATTCTAGAAATGCGCTTGCAACGCTTGACGGGATTAGAACGACAGAAAATTGTTGATGAATTAGAAGAGATTCGCAAAAAAATAGAAGAATATATTTATATCTTAGCTAATGAAGAAGTTAAATTAAAAATCATACGAGAAGAATTGATCGAAATAAAGACCAAGTATAGCGAGAAACGAAGAACAGAAATCGCGGAAACAGATGAAGGTGATCTTCTAATAGAAGACCTGATTGCCGATGAAGATACTGTGGTGGTTTATACCCGTAGCGGATATATCAAACGGCATTCAGTTGATAACTATAGGGCTCAACGGCGTGGGGGTAAAGGGATTCGTGGAATGGACCTTAAAGAAGAGGATGTTGTTGAAAAACTTTTCATTGCTTCTACTCTGAGCCATCTCCTCGTGTTTACTAGTTTAGGCAAGGTTCATTGGCTGCGTGTTTTTGCTATTCCAGATGCGAGTCGGATTGCGAAAGGAAAGTCCATTGCCAACCTGTTGAACTTGCAGCCAGGTGAAACGATTGCCAGTATTTTGTCTGTTCGAGAGTTTGAAGAGGATAAATTCGTAATGGTTGCCACGGAACGTGGAATCGTAAAGAAAACCTCGTTGATGGCATACAGCAAACCCAGGCAGGGAGGGGTTATCGGGCTAACCATTGATGACGGAGATCGGCTAATTGGTGCCGAACTGTGTGATGGAGAAAGCGATATTTTGTTGGCAACTGCAAAAGGATTTTCGATTCGTTTTTCTGAAAAAGAAGCTCGCCCCATTGGTCGAACGGGAAGAGGGGTAAGGGGAATTCGTTTGAAGGCACAAGATCTCGTTGTTGGCGCTGAAATCGTGCATCCTGGTAATATGCTTCTTACTGTAACATCCAATGGTTACGGAAAAAGAACTCAATTGGAAGAATATCCTGTTCAGGGACGCGGTGGTCTGGGAGTCATGACTATTCGATGCAATGAAAAAATTGGTACGGTTGTGGGCATCCAGCAAGTAACCGAAAGCGATGAGCTTTTGGTAATCACTTCTGATGGAAATATTGTTCGAATGAAGGTCAATGAAATTTCTGTTATTGGTCGTAACACCCAGGGAGTTAGACTGGTTGGAACCGGCGAATCGAATCAGGTTGTGAGTGTCGAAAAACTGGTTGAGTAAAACAAACTGAGGTATCGCTTTTTGGAATATGTATAAAAAAGTTTTTCCCGCCCTAATATCATCTATTCTTTATTCTGCCCTGTTTATTCTGGTTTCCTGCGGCGAACAAACTGATCCGTTAATAGATAAAGCCAATGAAGAATGGATTCAGGGACATAACCACAGCGCGCTCGAATTATTAAACGAAGTGTTAAAAAAGCACCCTTCGGGTCCAAAAGCCGAAGAAGCTCTTTTTAGAATGGGTGAAATCCATCATTTCAGTTTGGATAACGGTACCCGGGCTCTCAATTATTTTCAGGAAGTTCGGCAAATGAACCGGCAGGGACCGTTCAGTTATGATGCACAGAAATATATTGCAGAAATAGCCGAATTTGGTTTAAAGGATTACGATCAGGCAATCATTGAATATCAGAATCTGATTAATTTTTACAAAAAAGAAAATTCTGATGGTGACCACCAATATAGAATTGCTTCCATTTATTATAAAAAACAAAACTATGAACAAGCTTTGGTGGAACTACAGATCCTTCTCGAAAATTACCCAAAAAGTCCTTGGGCTGAGGAAACAAAATTCAAGATAATAGAAATTCTTTATGCTCTTAACCGTTGTCCAGAAGCTAGACAGCAGTACAGGCATTTTAATTTGGATTATTCCAATAGTCGATTCAAATCAGAAATGGACTTTTTGGTGGCATCTTGTTTGGAAGAAGAAGGTCACCTTAAAGATGCTTATAAACGTTTCAAGTCTTTAGAAGGGCGATATACTTACCCTGCAATACTAAAAATGAAGTTAGTCGGAATAGAAAAAAGGATCGAAAAGAAAAGATAATGTTAGATATAAAATTTATCCGAGAAAATATTCAGGTTGTAAAAAAAGGACTCGAACGCCGCAATGGAAAATTTCCTGATTTAGACGCCTTATTGCGGCTGGAAGAAGAAAGACGAGAAGATCTTCAGAAATCGGAACAACTCAAAAGTAAAAAAAAGAAACTTTCTGCAGAAATTGGAAAACAGAAACAGCAAGGACAAGATGCAT
>CALJGH010000175.1 GCA_938073925.1 uncultured Nitrospinaceae bacterium | reverse complement strand
TATCAAAACCCGCACGCTTTAACTCTTCAGCTAATCCCTCCTGGGTATAAGCCATCCATTGCCCCGTTTGCAGTTGTTTCTGGATGAAATTCAATCCCATCCCTTTTGTAAATGGATAAAAAAATATTCGCTTTATCGCTTTCTGCAGAAGTCCCTTTCTTGCTCGAAGAAATTCACAACTTTCTTCTATAATTTTATCTGAATCATAATTTTCAGAAGGGCAACATACAATCAATAGTCCTCCGGGTTTTAAAACGCGATATATATTTTTTAAAGCCTGCTGCCGTTTGTCATTTATATGAATGGTGTAAATAGAAAAATGCGCAACTACAATATCCAATGAGTTTTCTTTAAAAATCGGAGCTACAGTAATATCACTTTGAACACAAACAACCCTATCGGAGACCCTTAATTCTCGTGCCCGTATTCGCGCCTGGCTAAGCCCAGCAGATAACAGATCCGATCCGTAATAAATCATTCCTTGCCTAACTGCGTTTTCGAGAAACAGCAATAGCAATCACGTGCCGCATCCTGCATCCCAGATTTTCTGTCCCTGCTTATCCGGTAATAGCGCTATGACCTTACGCATGGATTCCAGATAGGACTCCGGTGTCAAGCGGTCATATAAACGTGATTTAAAACCCGTACGCCAATAATATTTTTCATACCAACCTGACATAAATTTTTATCGCTTAAGAATGTTCTATCGTTTGCTCATAAAGATGAATATAATTGCCTTCATATCTAGTAAATCGAGGAGTCCTTTGATGGCAAAAAAACCGTTTATCAACAAGCATGGGTTCGTAGAGTACCCTTTTCTCCACGATACTCGAAAACAAAAAAACTGGTGGTTCTACAACCTTATGGAGGACCATTTGAAACGGCGGGCCCGACAATATGCTGGCCCCAATTATACTCGGGAAGACTGTGAAGAAGATTTCAAAAAAATTCTCGCCACAACGAATTTAAAGTTTTATGTATTACTCCCCTCAGGTATGGGAATGGAGTTCAAGTTGATCGGAAAATACCAGACCCCCGACCTCATTGAAATTGAAGACCCGGTTCCTTACATCACCGAAAAATATGGCGGTGGTAAATTCAAGGTAAATATCTATCACGAAGGTACTTTCTGCGGAACGGAAAACTACAAGGCTCACGGTGACCCCAAATGGGTAGAAATCGACGACGATAATCCCACAGGTTGAGCAAGTACTCGTATGTTTTACCCTGGATAAGAGAAAATACTTATCCTAACTGAAAATCAATCCAGTTCTTCATCGGGATTACGGGGTTTTTGGATGGTGGGGATACTGAATTTTAAACTAGAGGGCAGGTTGGATGCCTTTTTGCCGTAAGCAATATTTCCTTCCTCGGCTTCTAATCCAATATAGATATTTTCGTTTTTGGTTTTCACGGGATAAGTAGGAATGAACAGTTCTGGATTCTGCATATTCGCACCATCCATCAATCTGAACCGCCACTCGTGGTTCGGGCAAATCACAATGCCCTCTTCTATTCTTCCTTCTCCTAATGGAGAACCTCTATGCGGACAGGTATTCGTGATCGCATAATATTTCCCTTTATAATTGAACAGGGCAATTTGTTTATCCCCCGCTGCAATAATCGCAGACTTGCCAATGGGCAGTTCTTCTTCCTTCATTACTTTTACGAATTTCATAATTTTTCAGGGATTAAATCTGTTTGCCTATAGGCTCCGGCTCATGCCGGCGCACCTAATCGTTCAGGCAGGGAATGTTTCTGATGATGAGATAGATAGAGCAATCCATCGGACAGGGAATAGTTGTGCGGAAAAGTCATAACTTCGCGGCCTAATTTTTCTATCAATTGCTGATAGAGTACATTCGCCTCGTCCGAAGACATTCCTATAGTCGTTTCATAAGTGTAGCCCAAGCTCAAGTCGTGTTCTGGCGGCGTATAAAGCTTCGTGATTCCCCACTCTGCCGGGTTCTTCTCTATTGGCGCACCTCGCTCCAAGTCAAACTGCGACAGGATGGCTGAGAAGCCTGGGGAGTCGAGTAGCCGTTGGTTATTGAGTACAAAGTTTATTGAATCCATCACCTCGGGTTCGGTCTCGGTTGGAAAGCCACAAATCAAGTAAAAGTGCATGGCGATTCCCAACTTCATGCACGCTTCGGAAGTTTCATCTACCCAGCTCAGTTCCACACCTTTTTTCATGGCATCTAAAACACGCTGATTGTAAGACTCCAATCCGAAAATCAGTTTTCTACAACCCGATTTATAAAGCAATTCAATGCGATCGTCCTTCAACAGACTCTTTTCAAATTTAAGTTCGCCTGTCCATTGGACATCGACTTTTTGCTCTATTATTTTCGCGGCAAAGGTTCTCAAGAAATTGATAGGCAATGCTTCATCAGTGAAAAAGAAATGATCGCAATTGTATTTTTCTTGAAGGACTTTAAAATCGTTAACCACATTTTCGGCGTAGCGCACATGGAAATTCATATGGTCAAAGGGAATCGAACAAAACGCACACTTTTCCCAATAACAACCTCGAGATCCCATAACGGGTAATACAAGGGTCGGGGAAAGATAGAGATCTAAAGGCAGCCCGTCAAAGTCAGGAGTCGGTAGCGCATTGAGTTCTTCCTTGGCAAAGGGACGATTCACCTTGACCACGCCATCCTGTCGATAAATCAGGTTGGGAACTTTGCTCAAGTCACCATCTCCCCTCAAGTGTTCGACCAGCTTGAGTAATGGGGTTTCCCCTTCATGTACAATGAAGCTATCTACAAAGTCGAATAATGAAGACGCATCTTTCTCCAAACGATCAACCAATTTGGTGAACACGCTTCCGCCGATAGTGATATGGATTTCAGGCCGGTTCTTCTTAACCAGATAGGCCAGTGTGAGTCCTGAGATAATTTGCTCCACCGATGTGATGGAAATACCAAGTATGTCAATGTCTTCTTTCAAAATTCCATCGAGATACCATTTTTCGTATAGGTCGTAAAAAAAGTTTTCTTCCGGGTGGTTGAAGGAATCGATAACCTCTTTGGAAGAATAAGGGGAAAAACGCATCTGGCTGCCAATGACCGTCAACTGTGACGGATAATACGGCGCAAGGATGTTGTCGAGCCACACATCCATTATTTTCAGGTTTTCCATATACTGCTCTATTTCATAAAACTCCGGACTGCGTTGCGAATCTACAGCGACATCGATCTGATCCTTCAATGCCATGACAATTTCTTCCGCTTCGCGCAATTTGGCGAATTTTTCCGCTTCCACCTGCGTCAGGCTAGGACGCGAACTCAGCTCGTTCAACTCGCGAATGATTCTTTCATAAAGCGGCTTGGTCTTTTCCCAGGTACAAAGATCATTGAGTAGTTCAATGGCCAAGTCTCTCTGAACTACATCGTGTATACCGTTTTGGTTCAAAAACGCTTTCAAACTCGGCAGACTAAGATAGGGCTGCGAAGGATGCCAGGATGTCGGAAATACTAAATAAATCATTTAACAATTATCCTAATATTAATTCTATTATTGAATCACTTTTTGCTATAGGTAGCAAGCTTAATGCGGTTTGGGTGCCATAAAAACGAGTAGCACCAGTTTCCCATCAGAATCATTGATTACACCATGATCCTCACCTGAAGGTGCCAATGTAATATCATTTTCAGAAAGTTCTTTTTCTTCCGTACCCACGGTAACTTTGCCTTTACCCTGCAAGACCAAATAAACTTTATCCGAGCCTTCATGAGAGTGGACTTTTTGAAACTGTCCCGGTTCGAGACAGTATGTGTCACAAAAGAAATTATCCGTATCGAACAGGCTTACTTTTTTCATTTTCTCCGAACTGAAATCAATTGACTCCAGAACATTCAAAACTTTCATATTTTTTCACCTATATGAGCTAAATATATTAATAATTTAAATCTACTTTACTCTAAAACTCCCAAACTGGAATATAAATAAAGAAACTTTTTCAATACACCTGAATAATCAAAAAAACCCTAAATTTTCATATACTTAGAGATGTTAACATAAGGTGTAATTAGAAGCCAAAGAAATTGAAAAATAAGAATTTCAAGCAGGTAATTTAATTGACATCGCCTTATTTTTCAACTAATTTGCCATAGTCGTAAGACAAGTTTAATAATCAACTAATAATTTTTACACACTTAAAATACAGTTTAGATTCGGGATGTAGCGCAGTCTGGTAGCGCACACGGCTGGGGGTCGTGTGGTCGGAGGTTCGAATCCTCTCATCCCGACCATTTTTTCACAAAATATATAATATAAAAATAACACTTTTAAAAATTGTCGGAGAAAAAAA
>CALJGH010000174.1 GCA_938073925.1 uncultured Nitrospinaceae bacterium | reverse complement strand
TCTGTAATACAGGAGTCTTTGTGCTTCTAGAAATAGTTATCTATTAATTTTAAAAAGACTTCCTTCTTTGGAATTTGATGTCGCAATACTTGGTGGTGGTTCGGCGGGATATGCCGCTGCATCTTCTGCGCAATCCCACGGTGCCCGGGTAGCTATTGTTGATCCTGGCCCGTTGGGCGGACTCTGCATTCTGCGTGGATGTATGCCTACCAAAACCATTCTCCGCTCATCTGATATTATCTCTTTAATGCGCCGCGCTAAAGAGTTCGGCTTGCTACCTGTTGAGCCCGTTGCCGATCTTGCCGCTATCAACGCTCGCAAAAACCAGTTGATTGAGGAATTTACCGATTACCGCGTCGAACAATTGAAAGACCCTCGCTTCACTCTTATTCAAGAAAAAGCCGAGTTTACTTCCCCCAATGAAGTGCAGGTGGGAACATCTAAACTTAAAGCCAAATCATTTATTATCGCCACAGGTTCTGTGATTGCCGATTACCCCATACTCGGATTAAAAGAAACCGGGTTTGTCACCAGCGATGATGCTTTGACAATGCGAGAGGCCCCTGAGTCGATCATCGTTTTAGGTGCTGGCGCTGTCGCGGTGGAATTGGCGCAGTTTTTTCTACGCATAGGAACAAAAGTTACTTTGCTACAAAGAAGCGGTCATATTTTATCGCAAGGTGATGAGGATCTGGCACGTCCAGTAGAAGATCGTCTTCGTGAAGAGGGAATGGATCTTTTTACGGGGACAAAAATTATAAAAGCTGCCAAAGAAAATGGACGTTCTGTCATCTATTTCGAATATGAGGGAAAAGAAAAACGTGTCGAAGCGGAAACTATTCTTCAGGCTTTGGGGCGAAGGCCCAATATTGACGGACTCAATCTGCCAGCCGCAGGGGTCGAAACAAATAAAGGCCGTGTCACGGTAGATAGTGAAATGCGCACCAACCAGAAAAATATTTTTGCTGTAGGCGATGTCAATGGAATTCATGAAGTGGTTCATATTGCCATTCAGCAAGGGGAAACAGCTGGATTCAACGCATGCAATCCTGAAGCTTCGAAAGAGGTGGATAACCGTTTAAAAGCATCGGTTGTTTTCACTGACCCGGCGGTGGCCAGTGTGGGTTTGAGCGAAAAAGAATGCAAGGTGGCAAATATTGACTATTGGGTGGCATCGCATCCTTTCAGCGACCACGGGAAATCCATGTGCCTTGGGGAAACTCACGGGCATGTGAAAATTTTATGCGATCCAGTTTCGGGTGAGGTGCTGGGGGGGCATATCGTAGGGCCGGAAGCGGGAGAGCTAATTCACGAGATCATCACCCTCATGCATTTTCGCGGCACGGTAAACGACTTGATGAACATCCCGCATTATCATCCTACCCTTGCAGAGATTCTAACTTATCCTGCTGAAGAGCTAGCGGATAAAATAAAGTAATTAAATTTCTTCCAGTTTGTCTGCCAGTCGATCCATTTCTTCCTGACTATTTAATTCTGTCACGCAAAGCAAGAGGCTATTTTTTAACTCAGGATAATGTTGTTCCAAGGGATAGCCTCCAATGATGTTTTCCTGCTTCAATTTCTGCAACACTTCTTCGACGGGTCGCGGACATTCAAGAACAAATTCGTTGAAAGTGTTACTGCCAAATTTAATTTCGAATCCCACAATATCGGCCAATCGATTTTTTAGATAATGCGCTTTTCTTACGTTGAGAACTGCCATTTCGCGCAATCCCTGTTTTCCGAGAGTGGATAGAAAAATGGTAGCGGCCAATGCGCAAAGCCCTTGATTGGTGCATATATTGGAGGTCGCACGTTCGCGTCGGATATGTTGTTCGCGGGTAGACAAGGTGAGCACATAAGCGCGTTTGCCATTTTGATCCTGAGTTTCTCCTGCGAGCCTTCCCGGCATTTGCCGGAGATATTTTTCGCGAGTGGCGAAGAACCCTACATAGGGGCCACCAAAGGACATGGGCAGTCCGAAAGATTGCCCTTCACCTACGACAATATCGGCTCCGTGTTGTCCCGGTGGTTTTAAGATACCCAAAGACAATGCTTCCGCTACCGCGACTATTAACAACGTTCCATTTTTTGAGAGCGTCTCAGCGAGCGTGGCATATTCCTCAACCGCTCCAAAAAAGTTAGGCGATTGAAGAACCACTGCGGCCGTGTTTTCTGTAAGGTTTTTCAAGATGAATTCTAGATCAGTGCCACCCATCTCTGTGTATGGAACTTCCTTTAAATCAAATTTACTGCCCTTGGTGTAAGTATTAACGACACTGCGGTATTCAGGGTGGATAGCGCGTGATACCAGAAATTCACTTCGGCGATTGATCCGGTTTGCCATAATCACTGCTTCGGCAAGCGCAGATGCACCGTCGTACATGGAAGCATTGGCGGTTTCCATACCGGTCAAAAGGCAGATCATCGTCTGGAACTCATAAATTGCCTGCAGGGTTCCCTGACTGACTTCGGGCTGATAGGGGGTATAACTGGTGGCAAATTCTCCACGCGAAATCAAATGGTCTATCAATATCGGGGCAAAATGCTGATAAGCTCCGGCACCCAAAAATATGGACCCATTTTCAGAGGTGGTGTTTCTTTTTTGAAGTCGCTTGAGGTATTCCGTTAACTCGCTTTCTGGAAGGCTGGGGGGCAATTCCAGCAACTTGTTTTGCAGCCGTAAAGACTCCGGAATACTATCGAACAATTCATCAACGTTTTTCACACCGATCTCGGCGAGCATTTGTTTGATGTCTTGTTCTGTGTGGGGGATATACCGCATTTTTAGGAGAGGCCTGTTTAGTTAAGGGTGACTAGCCCTGTTCCTTATTACATTGTTCAGTGTAGTCGTCAGGACTCATTAATTTTTCAAGTTCTTTTTCGTCGGAAATTTCGATCTCAATGATCCATCCTGTGCCATAGGGTTCGCTATTCACCTGCTCGGGATGCGCTTCCAGATCTTTGTTTGAGGCCGTAACGGTACCGCTGATAGGAGCATAAAGATCAGAAACTGTTTTGACAGATTCCACAACCCCAAACGGACTTTCCTGCTCTATCAAAGTGCCGACTTCAGGTAATTCTACAAACACAATGTCTCCCAGTTGATCTTGTGCGAATTGGGTGATACCGACTACTGCTTTTTTGCCATCCACACGCACCCATTCGTGCTCTTGCGTGTAGAAAAGATTTTCAGGGACCTCCATGATGCCTCCAGGAAATTAATAGTTAGCTTTTTTTAATACGACTTGGCAAGAAAGGCGGCTTGACGACCTCAGCAGGTACGTTTAGCTTCCTGATTTCCACATCCAGTTTTGTTCCAAGTTTTGCATATTCTTTGGATACATAACATAAACCGATTCCAGTATTCAAGGAAGGAGAAAATGTTCCGCTGGTCAATTCTCCAACAGGTGACCCTTCGCTTAAAACCCGATAATGCGGACGTGGCACACCTCGATCGAGCAGGCGAATGCCAACGAGTTTGCGGGAAAGACCTGCATCTTTTTGTTTTTTAAGTGCTGCCTTGCCTATAAAATCATTTTTCTGCAATTTGATCACCCACCCCAAACCCGCTTCCAGGGGATTACAATTTTCATTGAGCTCATTACCATAAAGGGCATAACCCATTTCCATTCTAAGGGTATCTCTTGCACCTAGGCCGATGGGCTGTAGATTGAAAGGTTTTCCTTCTTCAATTAAGGCTTTGTAAACCGATTCTGCATGTTTTGAGTTGAGATATACTTCAAATCCGTCTTCTCCGGTATAACCAGTGCGGGCGAGAATGCACTCAAAATTATGGATTTTTCCTTTTTTAAAGTGGTAGTATTCAATTTCGCTCAATGAGATGTCGCATAATTTTTGCAAGAGAGCCTCAGAATGTTTCCCTTGTACAGCCAGTTGCGCAGTCTCCTGACTGGTGTTTTTTACCACGGCATCAAAATCGCCAGCATTTTTAAGAATCCATTGAAAATCTTTATCTGAATTGGAAGCGTTTACACACAAGAAATAGTGGTCATCAGAAAAACGGTGAACCAGTAGATCATCGATAACACCACCCGTTTCCAGACACATCAAGGTATAGAGGGCTTGATTGTTTTGCATAGGTTCAATATCATTGGTTACTAGGTATTGAATCAGCTTCTTGGCGTCGGGGCCGATGATTTCAATTTCGCCCATATGACTCACTTCAAAAATACCCACACCGTCACGAACACATTTATGTTCTTCCATAACTCCCTTGAACTGGATGGGCATATGCCAGCCAGCAAAAGGAACTAACTTGCCGCCAAGTTCCTTATGCATAGAGTGAAGAGGAGTTGTTTTTAGATCAGAATCATTTGGCATGGTAAAAATATCCGCTATTTTTGTTGTAGAATGCGATTCATTTGTACATTCAATTTTAAAGATGTGCGCAAGAAATTACAATGACTAAAAAAGTGCTAAACTAACATTATGAATTCATCAAACGACCCTAAAAAATATGATGTGATCCTGGTAGCGGGTGAAGGAAAGTCCAGCTATAAGGTTTACCATCAAAATAAGGCGTTCTTAACCCTGCAGGGAAAATGCGTCATCCTTTATGTTGTCGAAGCGTTGCAGCAGGTACAATCGATTCGAGATATCTATATTGTCGGATCAAAAGAGAAATTAGATCAGGTTCTATACTCCGGCAGAATTGATCGCCAATATCCAAAACGCATTCATGTAGTCGAACAAAAGGCCAATTTGTATGAAAATGTCTGGCAAACATTTTTGCAGTCCCAGCAAATGGAGTTAGAGGATGCAGACACAACTACGCACCGCGACAAGGCCGTATTGATTGTTCCTTGTGACGCGCCCTTGATCACGCCGCAAGAAGTCGAATATTTTATTTCCCACGCCGATATGAATCGCTACGATCATGTGCTCGGCCTTGTGTCACGTGAAAAGCTACGGCACTTTTATCCTCAGGCAAGTAAGCCTGGAATCAAGATGGCCTATTTGCATATTCAGAAAGATAGTTACCGCATCAACAACCTGCATCTAGTTAAACCTCTGCGCATTGAGAATCGGGAATACATCCAGAAAATGTATCAGTATCGTTACCAGAGAAACTTTAAGAACCTGGTGCTGTTTGGCTTGTCGGTATTCGGCAAAGATAAGGCGAAACATTACAAAAACTACATCGGCTTGCAGTTGTGTTTGTTTTTTGGCGGACTGGGCCTTGAGTTCGTGGTAGATTATTTTAGGAAGTTGAATCCCAAAAAAGAATTAGAAGAATCGATTTCAACGATCATGAAGACCCGGTTTTCGGCCCTTGAAGTACCTTTTCCAGGAGCCGCTCTGGATATTGATAATGCAAAAGATTATGAAGCAATGAAAACCCGGTTTGAGGAATGGCAGGAATATTTAAAGGCAGCTCCCCTTACCAGCATTGAAGAATACAGCGAGGCATTTTCTCCCTCCCGTAAAATGGTGCGTACTTCGCACTAGTTGCATTTTTCACTTTAATATCCCCAGGAAAATTTACTTCCTATTTTGCCGGAAGCTATAACCGGTAACGTAATAAGTTTAAAAAAAACTATGGATCAAAAGAAATTAAGAAATTTTTCTATCATTGCCCATATCGATCACGGCAAGTCTACTCTCGCAGACAAACTCATACTTGCCACTTCTGCGCTTTCCCAGCGAGAAATGAAAGATCAGGTATTGGACAATATGGATTTAGAACGTGAGCGCGGGATAACTATCAAAGCGCAAACGGTTTGCTTGAAATATGCATCTAAAGATGACGGCGATTTCACCTTCAATATGATCGACACGCCGGGGCATGTCGATTTCACTTACGAAGTGTCACGCAGTCTCGCCGCGTGTGAAGGCGTGCTGCTCGTCATCGACGCAACGCAGGGTATTCAAGCACAAACCATAGCTAATTTGAATCTTGCCATGCAGCACGATCTGGCGGTGATTCCTATCATCAACAAAATTGATCTTCCTAGCGCAGATCCGGATTTCATAAAAGAGCAATTGGAAGACGTTTTGCAGATCGAATCCGACAATGCTGTGTTGGTGAGCGCAAAAGAAGGAATAGGAATTGACGAGTTGATGGAATCAGTGACAAAACTCATTCCATCACCTGAGGGCAACGATTCTGGAATACTGCAAGCGTTGTTATTCGATGCTTGGTACGATCCTTTTCGTGGGGTTATTGTGCTTGTTAAAGTCCAGCAGGGAACAATCAAGGTAAACGATGAAATCACCATGATGGCAACCGGCAACCGGTTTATCGTGGAAGAGCTGGGAACATATAACCCTAAACAGGAACCTAAATCCTCATTGCAAGCCGGAGAAGTAGGATATCTAATAGCGGGAATTAAAGAGTTGGATCAAACTAAAGTAGGCGATACTATCACGCATGCCAAATCTCCTTGCGAAAACCCTTTACCAGGGTACAAAGAGGTCAAGCCCATGGTGTTCAGTGGGCTCTACCCGATCAGCGGAGATGATTATGAAGACCTACGAGACGCGCTGAAGAAATTAACTCTTAACGATGCTTCATTTTCCTATGAAGCAGAAACATCGACGGCATTGGGATTCGGCTTTCGCTGTGGGTTTCTCGGATTATTGCATATGGAAATCATACGCGAACGTATTGAACGGGAATATAAAGTGGATCTCCTCACTACCGCACCCACGGTTATTTATAAGCTTATTACCACCGATGGGAAGACGGTAATGATCGACAACCCCACCAAACTGAAAGAACAAAAAAATATCGACCACCTGGAAGAACCCTATGTTATGGGAACTATAATTTTACCAGATGAATACATTGGCGTTGTCATGGGTCTGGTTAGAGACCGGCGTGGCATCCAGAAAAAAATGGAGTACCTGAATCCGGAAACGGTTCTACTGGAATACGAATTACCCTTCAACGAGATCGTGCTGGACTTTTATGACAGGCTAAAATCTTCCACCAAAGGTTACGCCTCATTTGATTACGAATTTATAGATTTTAGGACATCCAGTCTGGTAAAGTTAGACATTCTCTTGAATGGAGAACTGGTAGATGCTTTGTCTTTAATAGCCCATAAAGATAAAGCCTTCTTCCTGGGTCGCGACTTAGCTAAAAAGCTCAAACAACAGATTCCCCGACAAATGTTTGAGGTGGCGATTCAAGCGGCTATTGGTAGCAAGGTCATTGCCCGTGAAACCGTCAAGGCACTTAGAAAAAATGTTCTGGCAAAATGTTATGGTGGAGACATTACCCGAAAACGCAAATTGCTTGAAAAACAAAAAGAGGGAAAGAAAAAAATGAAGCAGATTGGAAGTGTGGAAATTCCCCAGGAAGCTTTTCTAGCTGTATTGAGGACAGATGACAAATAAGACAACTGAAAATATTGAGGGCGGTGCTGCCCCCAAAAAAAGCGTTGCACGTGAATATGTCGAGGCAATTTTAATTGCACTTCTTCTTGCTCTGTTCATCCGCACGTTTGCAGTTCAAGCTTTTAAAATCCCTTCCGGCTCGATGGAAACGACTCTGCTAATCGGCGATCACATTCTTGTTTCAAAATTTGCATACGGGACACATATTCCCAACGAAATTCCTTTTCTTAATATCAAATTGTTTGATGACATTATTTTGTTTTCCAGCGAACCTGAGCGTGGAGACATTATTGTGTTCAAGTTCCCTAAAGACGAGACACGTGATTTCATTAAAAGAGTGATTGGTGTTCCGGGAGATTTGCTCGAAGTTCGTCACCAGAAAATTTTTATCAACGGCAAGCCATACGAAGATCTGCACGCACGACATACGAAATCACCCTCTAACAGCCCGCTGGTACCACGAGATGATTTTGGCCCAGTACTGGTTCCCGAGGGTCATGTGTTTATGATGGGGGACAACCGAGAGAATAGTCAGGATAGCCGCTACTGGGGGTTTCTGGATATCAAAAAAGTGCGAGGAAAAGCTTTGATAATTTACTGGTCTTGGAATCAGTTGGAAAGTTGGGTTCGCTTTGACCGCTTTGGAAAAATACTAGAATAAAATTATACTGTCACCCTAAATGAAAACTTCTTTCGCAGACCGCAAAACAAAACTTCATACCCTTCTCGAAAATTCGAAAGCCGCAATCTTGGACTTTGATGGACTGCTCGCCGACTCCGAACCGTTTCATTACAAAGCTTACAATGAAGTTTTTGAAAGGTACGGACATACCCTCGACAAAAAAGAGTATTGGGTCGAATGGACCTCCAAAGGAAAAGGCATTGCCGGGGAAATAGAACGCCACAAACTCAAGTTGGATGTCGACCCGATAGAAATGCGAAAGCAAAAATTCGAAGTTTATACCCGGTTTTGTGAAAGCGGAGAAATCAAGCTTTTCCCTGATTCTATAACTCTAATTGAGCAGTTGTCTTTGCAGCATAAACTAGCCATTGCCTCTGGGTCTTGGGCTACGGATATCCAGCATATTTTGATGAATGCCAGTGCGTTGGATATGGTCCCTGTTATTCTTGGCAAAGAATCTGCCAAAAGGGAGAAACCATTTCCAGATATTTTTTTGAACGCCGCCAAGAAGCTGGGCTGTTTACCTGCAGAGTGTTTTGTTTTGGAGGATGCTTTGAAAGGATTGAATGCGGCGAACGAGGCGGGCATGCCTTGTATCATTTTACAAAACGAATTAAACAGGAATATTGATTTTAAAAACGCGGAAATGGTTTTTCCCAGCCTTGCAGATTTTGTTTCAGCGTTACAGGAGTAAAATCAAACTTTCGAATCCCCAGATGCTTCCAATTCTTTTTTAAATCCATTAAAAATATCTTGTATAGGTGGGATGAGTTTTTCTTTTAACTCGTCCGGGATCCAGTTAATTTTTTCTACAGGCCAACTTCCTATTTTGTGGATATCCAAACCCGCTTTTTGAAATGGCCCCTCCAAGCTTTCTTCGAATCCGTAAATCAGAGCATTATTAAAAACCATTTTATATAATTCTTCTATCTTTTCGGGCTCGTGAAGCCCTTCCATGAAAGCCTGCATCATGGTATCGATAATAGGAGTCGCGTGTTCTCGAAAATCCTCACTGCAAGCATTCTCAAGGGTTCGATAGATGATGATAATATCTTGCAAAAGATATTTAATATCCTTAGGATCTTTTTTGACAGGCTCTTTTTTTAAATCAAAATAAGGTTTGTACTCTTTTAAAATTCTTACCGTGTCGCTGATGATAGATTCTTCCCACGGAACTTTGTTCCAAACAAAGAAAGTTCTCAGCCACCTAACTCTATCTGTCGCATCTTCCATATGCATGGTCAAGCTGAGTTTATCCTTGTTGCTAT
>CALJGH010000173.1 GCA_938073925.1 uncultured Nitrospinaceae bacterium | reverse complement strand
TCTGAAATGGTTTCAAATATTGGCGGATGGGACACGATCGTTTCCACACAATCTATTCTTCTTGCCTTTGGATTCTCTGTTGCTATAGGAGTGTTTTTTGGATTTTACCCTGCCAATAAAGCTGCAAATATGAATCCAATAGAAGCCTTGCGATACTAGTGACTCTCTCCCTCTTGCCATTCCCGGCAATATCCTATACTTTAAGCATGTATTATGGATATCCTTCCTGACAGAAAGAAATTTATCCATCTGGCTGCTTCTTCATCCAGAGTTCCTATATGCGGTGAAGAGCTAATACCCGAATTAGACCCCTTCCTTCTTTTTAGAGAACTCTTTCAAAATTCAGAACAGTCTTTTTTGCTGGAAAGTGGTAAAGGCCCTATAGAAACAGCGCAATTTTCATTTTTTGGTTGCTCCAGCTCTAGGATGCTGAAGATTTTTGGAGCTAAGGCAAATCTCTATGAAAATGGAATTCTAAAAACTCAGTTCAGTCAAGTTGATGAAGCTTTTAAGCTATTAAACTTCGAAGAAAAGACGATGGACTACCTTCCACATTTTTGGGGAGGCTGGGTGGGATTCGTTGGTTATGAAGCTACCGCCCTGTTTGAGAATATTACTCTCACCTCTTCAAAGGGTATTCCCGATCTTAGTTTCATGGAAGCCGAGCGTTTCTTTGTCTATGATCATAAAAGCCAAAAACTAAAATTAATACTGTCTGGAGAGAACAAGACAAAAGATTCTGATTACGAAGACTTCTCATGGGAAATCAAAAGAGTTTGGAAAGATGTTCAAAGGGCTATAGAAAAAATCCGTTTTTCTACATCAACCAAAACAGAAAAGTCTTTTTCTACTGAACCGCTCAAACCTTTTTCAAATAAAAGTGAATACATGAAAAAGGTTGAGCAAGCCAAAGTTTATATTTGTGAAGGTGACATATATCAGGCTAATATTTCGCAGAAGTTTGAAACCCCCTTTGATAAGAACCCTCTAGCTTTGTACCAAAAGCTACGAAAAGTGAACCCATCTCCTTTTTCAGGATATCTTAAATTTGATGACCTTTCTCTTGTCAGTTCCTCCCCCGAGCGACTGATAAAAGTTTCTGAAGATAAAATCGAATCGCGCCCTATTGCTGGAACTCGCCCCCGTAGTAGTGTTGCAGAAAAAGATGAGGCTCTAACGGCGGAACTTCTGTTGAATGCTAAAGAACGCGCTGAACATTTGATGTTGGTCGACCTGGAAAGAAATGATCTCGGACGGCTTTGCGAAGCAGGAACTGTGGAGGTAACCGACTTCATGTTTTTAGAAAAATATTCCCATGTGAGCCACATAGTATCGAATATTTCAGGGCGTCTTTTACCGAACCGCAGTGTTTTTGAAATATTGAAGGCCGTTTTCCCCGGGGGAACAATCACAGGATGCCCGAAAATCAGATGCATGGAAATAATCAATGAATTAGAGCCTGTTCAACGAGGCCCCTACTCGGGTTCTTTTGGTTATATTGGTTATGCTCCCTATATCGACTTAAATATCATTATTCGTTCGATAGTTATCAATAATGGAAAAGCAAGTTTTCATGTGGGCGCTGGTATTGTTGCAGACTCGGTTCCAGAAAATGAGTATCAGGAAACATTGGATAAAGCCGCCGCAATGGTTGAAGCTTTGGAGTATCGATAGATGGACGTTGTCTACATAAACGGATTGTTTACCCCTCTTTGCAAAGCAAAAGTGTCCATACAGGACAGGGGATTTTGTTATGGCGATGGCTTGTTCGAAACCTTGCGCGCAAGTAGAGGAAAAATATTTCGTCTGGAACAGCATGTAGATAGGCTTCTTAATTCACTGCCTCATATTTTCATTGATCTTCCAATGACCCGGCATGAATTAATGGTGGTAGCTCAGGACACCCTCGCTAGAAATAAATATAAAGAAGCTATGATTCGGCTGACTGTTACTCGAGGCGACACGCTTTCGAATATTAAGATTGATCCCGATACCTCCCCTACTCTGGTGGTCAATATCGGTGCTTTTACACCTCTTGCAAAATCAGCTTACAAAAAAGGTGTCAAAATAAAGCTTTTCCATGAACGTGCAAGTTTGACAAGCGGACTGAGTAAGCGTTTAAAATCCTGTAATTATTTGTCCAATATTCTTATAAGAAAGCTATCTGATGAAAATGATTTCATGGAGGGCGTAGTGGTTGACCCTGAATTTGGTGTTACGGAAGGGACAACCAGTAATGTATTTATTGTTAGACAGGGCATACTCAAAACCCCGCCTGTAAGTCCCTATGTGTTAGAAGGCATTACTCGGCAGGTAGTCCTCGAAATTGCAAGGGAATATAAAATTTCATTCATAGAAGAGCGTATAAGCCTTGAAGACTTATTAAAGGCTGATGAGGTTTTCATAACCAATACGGGTATTGAAATTGTACCTGTGTCGCAAATAGACTCACAGGCCATCGGAAACAAGAAACCAGGAATCCTGACAGGCTTTTTTCACGATGAATTTTTAAAATGCGTTGAAGCAGAGAAAAATCCATGCTAATTTCTAAGGCTTATTAATTCGCGCTACTGAATTGGGTAAATTTAATGACAGAAACAGATCGGTTTACAGATAACTCTTCTGGAATTATCACGGACAATAAATACAAAAAATATTGGTTGCCAAAAGATTCATGGGGAGACTTAGCACAATGGAGGAATTATGA
Source organism: uncultured Nitrospinaceae bacterium (assembly GCA_938073925.1). Lineage (GTDB taxonomy): Bacteria > Nitrospinota > Nitrospinia > Nitrospinales > VA-1 > UBA8687. Next base: position 1,575 of record CALJGH010000173.1, on the reverse strand, counting down.
TGAAGCCCTTGCCTATGTTCGCTTGATGAATCAGGTTTATGCAGGTGGCTTTAGCGATTGGAGGCTTCCAACCTCTAAGGAGGCAGAAGAATTCTATGATGAATCATTTGATCATATGGACTGGGAGGACGAAATTATCCATATCTGCCCCCTATTTGTCACAAAATGTTCGAATTATATGTGGACCAGTGACAAAAATGAAAATCAGGAAGCCTGTCGAATAAATCTAAGAAATAAGGAACTGGAGTATATTGATCTGAAAACCCGTGAACATCAATCGACTCGGCTAGTGCGAAATGTTTAACCTATTAACGGTTTTGCAGTTTTAGTTCTTCCAAATCGTTTGCCAAAAAGTCAAACGGTCTAAAATATTAAAACCGCCTTCCTGATATTCTTTGCCTGAAACCGATTTTTTCTTTATCTCCTCGCTATCAGCAGACACTATTAAGACATCCGCATGTTGGGTTTTATCAAATCCATTGAAGAGAGTTCCGTGTAATGTAGCCCGAGTATTCAAAGGAATCAAGCAAGCCGTTCTTTCACCGAGCTTGGAATCATGCAGGTCGATGCATAATCCTTCATTATCAAGCCAAAGATCTACGCTTTGACCTTCCTTTTTGCCTGTGGCAAAAATTTTATCATCAACTCGAACCGCGTGTGCAGTTCCAACCGACCCTTTCATCCAAACTTTACCGGTATCTTTAATTTCTGACATATTATGGACTTCCACATAGGGGTTCCTTTGACTTAAAAGACGATTTATACCATAATTTTAGTTTTTCAAACCATTTCCAAAATTCATTGACAAAAAAATTTACTAATCGCCTGAATCAAGACCTGAATGATCGTAGAGAGAAGCATCTCCATCGAGAAGTTAGATTGTATAACAACTATCAACACAATCTGATTTCCAACGATTATTTTCAGTTACGCTTTCACCCCAAGGTGATTGCTGGAGCAAAAATAGCTTGCGAAAAGCATGGCTCTGGTAGCTGTGCCTCACCCCTTCTTTCCGGTTTTTTATCCTGCCATCAGGAATTGCTGGACGAGATTCTAAACTGGAAAAAAAAGTCTTCCGGCATGTTGTTCAATTCCGGATTTGTAGCCAATCAGGCCGTGTTAAAACATTTGCCGGGAAAGAATGACTTTGTTCTAGCCGATAGGCTCATTCATCATTCTTTAGCACAAGCCCTTGTGCAATCTCCCGCAAAATTCAAGCGCTACAATCATTTGGATATGGCTGACTTGGAAACTCTCCTGCAAAAAAATCACAAAAAGTACGATACTATTTTTGTGGTAACCGAAAGCGTTTTCAGTATGGATGGAGATTATCCTGACTTAAAAACACTTGTAGCCCTGAAGAAAAAGTTTCCTTTTATACTACTACTCGATGAAGCCCACGGTACGGGAGTGTTTGGTGAACATGGCGGTGGATTGGCAGAGGAAATGAATGTTTTGGATGAGGTAGATATAATTGTAGGAACTCTGGGTAAAGCACTGGCCAGCATGGGTGCCTATGTGCTGACAAATAATCCATCCATCATAGATTATCTAACTAACGAGGCAGGTGAATAT
>CALJGH010000172.1 GCA_938073925.1 uncultured Nitrospinaceae bacterium | reverse complement strand
GACTTCAGTTTATACAAAAAGCTCATAAAAAAAGTAACCGTTTCTTTAGACTATGTAGATGATTTGCTTTCTGATGTTTACTTTTCTGATGCAAGTTCCTACGAAGCGATAGACCATGAGCTCTCTTCTAAAACTCCATCCCTCATCAGTCGATTAAAACAAATAAAAATTTCTGATATTTCAGGGCGCGACAAGCTATTTGTAAAAATGGAAAAGAGTGGACTGAGTTGTGTTAAAAAAAGGCTGAGAGAAGTAAAAAAACAATCTGGCTCTGGTGACTTTGACTCTTTCCGCTGGAAAACGATATTTAGAAAATTTATTGAACAGATCAATCCTGTTCTTCTTGAGCGGCATCTGGAATTGCTCGACTATATTCTCGCCACAGGTGAAATTCAGCTTCTCGATGACCCCAAAATTCCTGCTTTAACTCCAAAGTATATCTGGATTATTGAGTCCACTCTTGAAAGTGAATGGTATTTGTTGCGGAGTTATTTTTTTAAAGCTAAGTCTGAAATCCAATCGCAGTTTAATAAAAAAGAAGGTACGAGAAAATACTGGGAAGAAATTAAGTATAAAAAAATAAAAATTTTCGAAGCTTGCCAGTTCAGCGAATCAAATATTCAAAAATTTCTCTTTATTGATAAGCTGAATTATAAAACCCTTGAAGATATCTATGAGTTTTCTCAGGAGTTAGGGTTGGACCTGATGCCAAGAGATGTAAGTCTTGCTCTAAGAGGGGTTGATAAGGCGAAAAACCATATTAAAGAGCGCGGTGGATTTTTAATGGGAAACCGTAAGGTTTTTCAAAATCAGTTACTGGATCTTGGGTTTACCAAGGACAATGCTTATATCATTGCCAAACAGGCGAAACGCTCTAACAACCACCAAATTAGTGAAGCTTTTCAAAATTCGTTGCAGGTCGCAGGCGATGAAATATACTGGTATCGCATTCCCCCAGACTGTCAGAGAATAAAAATTGATGTTGAAGCACAATGCGCAAAACATCTGAGCACAGTTCGAATCCACTTATTTGAACGGGGTCGCTTTAACAAGCTGTTGTTGCAGGCAGGCAAACCATTAATCCGAAAATACCTTGAGAAAGTTTATGGAGATAAAGTGTCTGAGTTGCATTGCTATTTTCGTCTGGAAACCGTTCATCAATATTACAAACTCAAATTTTTTGAGCATCACAGTTGCCAGATACCCAGTGTCTCTGAATTGATTAAGGTCAGTCGTAAAGAGTTTCAGTCTGTTTTGTTAGAGGGCTATAAAACTTTTTTGAAGAAAAAGCGGCTTGATATTCCTTCAAGCCTGTATAAAGCGATAGCCGCACATAAGTCTATGACTGAATGGGAAGATGCATATACCACACCCGAAGAAAAGATACTCCTGCGATTTTGGTTTTTAATGGATCACGGGGTAACCATAAACCAGAAAATTGTTAATACGGGTGTTTTGAAGCCAGGAGCAGATATTTGGGCATTTGTGAAGGGTCAGGGTGACGAGTGCAATAGTTGATTCATTCTGTGCTGCATGTCCTTGAGGGGCATGAGGTCGCCTTTTTTTGAGGCGATGGCGATACCTTTTTTATAGACATCTATGGCTTTTTCGTTTTCAACCAGTTTTTCCAGGGTTTTTCCTAATAATAGATAGGCCGCTGAATAGTCTTTGAATTTTTCAACAACGGTATTTAGGGGGACAAGTCCTTCTTCATATCGACCGGTTTCTAGGTAGATGGAACCCAGACCGAAGTTTGCTACTTGGTCCACCGGATCGATTTCCAAAACCTTTTTGAACATTTCGACTTTTTCTGCCATTTCTTGTTTTCTTTGCTCGGCCTCTTTTTTCTTCATTTTCTTAGCCATACTTTTTTCCACCGCCTGCTCGAATTGTAAAGCGGTGGCTTCGGCTTTTTCGTTTTCAGCATCTTCAATGCGTCCCTGCTTCATGTAGTAAACCGATAGATTGGTGTGGGCCATGATTTCTTGTGGGTTGATCTCGGTCAGGCGTTTCATTAGAGCAATGGCTTCATCCAGCTTATCTTGCTTGGCAAGAAAGACACCCAAAGCTTCATAAGCCTCTGCATGTTTGGGGTAGATATCTATAGCTTCCCTTAAAATGGCAATGGGTTTATCGAGGTTTTCCTGCTCCTTGTAAATTTGCAGAGCCTCGTTCAAAAGTTTTTTGGAATGTTCTTTTCTTGTGGACGCCTGATAAAAAGGCAAGAGACAGGTTTTGATTTTAAAAGGCCGTTCATTGATGTTGACATCCATTTCGACATCTGGACTACGATGGTCTTTCTGTAAATAAGCCAGAGCGATTAATTTGTCGAGGGATTCCGAACGCACCGAGCTTTTGATTATTCCTATTTTTTTATCCCCGAGCAAAATCGATCCATTCATCGGCGGTGAGATAGGGCCTTCGATAGTCACCCCCATCAAGGCAAAATTGGGTGCGCCATAAGTTTTTATGCGAGCAATGACCTCCTGGCCGATATAGCAACCCTTGTTGTAACTGACCGAACTATGCTCCAGACCTGTTTCGGGGAGGATATTCTTGCCATCCATGTCTTTGCCAAAGATAGGAATGCCTGCTTCAACTCTTAGAACTTCGCGCGCCTGTTCGCCGATTTTAGTGGATTGGGTTTCTGCATTAACCAACTTTTGTGTGAAATTTTCTTTTAATTCCGAAGGAAGGCAGATGATGAAACCTTCTTCGCCGGTTAAAGATTTTTTTATCACTGTCAGAGGAACACCTTCAAAGTCGTGCCGCTCTATGCCATTAGGTTTTTCGGGAAGAGAACTGAATACTTTTTCAAGTATCAGCATGCTCTTGGGACCTTGAAGAGCCAGCAAGTCCAGGTTGAGCGTTTCAAAAGCAACGTCTTCGCGGAAGTGATAAGATTCAAGATGATCGTGCAGAGTTTTGGAGTTGTCGGATAGGAGCCAGCTTTCATTTTCATCCATACGATGAAGCGAGAAGCTGGTGATCAGGCGAGCCTGCCGGTCTGTGATAGCACTGGATTGACCTTGCCCCACTTGCAATTGCAATGCATCATTGGTGGTCTGTGTTTGCAGAAAAGAAAGAGTGTCTTTCCCATTTGCGGAAAGAATGCTCCACCCTTCCATAAAAAAGTATCCGCAATTCTGTCTTACTTGATTGATTTCTTCCTGAATTTCGGGAGTCAGTTGCATGGTTTTAAAGGTAACCTCGTTTTCAGGAGAAAAGCCAGATCCCCCCCCTGATAAGGGGGCTAGGTGGGTTATACAATGTGTGGATTGTCAGGTAATAGAGAAAGATTCCCCGCAACCACAAGTAGAAGTTGCATTTGGGTTGACGAAAACAAACCCTTTGCCTTGTAGTCCATCTTGAAAGTCCAGCGCCATGCCCTTGAGATAGATCATACTTTTGGCATCCATGTAGACATTAAAGCCTTCATGCTGAATGATTGTATCGCCCTCGTCTTTTGGCGTGAATTGCAGATCATAAGATAACCCTGAGCAACCACCGCCTTTTACCGCCAGGCGCAGTCCAATTTCAGGATTATTTTCTGCTTTGACCAGTCGAATGACTTCTACACTGGCTTTCGGCATTATTTTCACAAAATCTGTTGCAACCGTCATAAAAGTCTCCCTTAATTAACTATTTCTATTAGATAGCGTATATATCCCTAACGATTCTTAAATTATACTTAAATTTACAGTGTTTCGTCAAATCTAGAAGAATGAATTGGGGGAATAGGCTAAATTATCGTTTTAAAATGATTTATGCGTTTTTTTAACAGCCAGGTTTATAGTATTATATTGAAAAAAACGGGACAAAACATTAAATCCTTTTGCTAAAATTAGAATCAAATAGTTACGGTTTATTGGTATAAAACATCATTTTAAAAGGAAAAAGGATGATTAGTATTCCAGATTTGATTGGTATCGTTAAAGCTGCTGTCCCGGATGCGGAAGTGAATGTAATGGATAAAACGGGGATGAGTGATCATTTTATTATCCACGTTGTCTCGACATCTTTTGAAGAATTAGGAATAATGGATCGACACCGAAAGGTTCAGGATGCGTTGAACCCTGCCATGGCGGACGGTCGAATCCACGCCGCTGAAATAAAAACGGCTGTCTCATAGGCATGGGGTGGTTATAAACTTCATTATTAAACACACTTGAAAAATTAAAGGAGTAAGAAATGGCTGATATTGATGAACAAATTAAGGAAGAAATTGCAGCAAATAAAATTTTAATTTATGGTAAGGGTACCAAAGCTGCACCACAATGCGGATTCACTGTTGAAACCATTCAGTTTTTTAATAAATATGGCTATCCTTTTGAGGTTGTCAATTGTCTCGAAGATATGACCAAGCGTGAAGCTCTCACCAAAATGACCAACTGGCCAACTCTGCCAAAAGTTTTCATTGGTGGTAAGTTTTACGGCGACACAGATATCCTTGATGAGATGGAAACAAAAGGTGAAGTAGAACCTCTGATCAAAGCCGCATTTGGCGAGTAGTTAACCTTAATTAAGAGGAACATTCATGTCCGATGAATTAGAAGTAGGGGATCGTGCGCCAAATTTTGATTTGCCCGCAGTTTATGGCTATAAAGCAGGTGCATCCAGTCCCTCTGCTGAAGAGAAGGTAATGGTCAACCTGAAAGATTTTCTGGATAAAAAGTGGGTGGTTCTGGCTTTTTACAGACAGGATAGTAGCCCCGAAGATACGCGCTTGTTGGTCGGGTTCAACGAGTGGAACCGTAAGTTTAAAACCCGTGAAGTAGAGGTTCTAGGCTGTAGTTGGAATGGTGTAAATGCCCATCAACAGTTTATCGAAGTTTTTCAATTCGGATTCACTCTTCTAGCTGATGAATACAAAAAAGCGTCTGAGCAGTATGGCGTTATCAAGGAAGAAGATGATCTCGGAGAGAAGGTTAAATATATCGAAAGGACCACATTTATTATTGATAAAACCGGGATGATCCGAGCTATCTGGAGAAACCCTGAAGATCTGCGTGAACACCCTGCCAGCGTCTGGGAATTTATCCAAAAAGAAAAGAAGTGACGTCCAGGTCGGTGCCCGTAAAACGGCATCGATAAGGCTTTTGCTATAAGTTCGCTAACATCCGCTCAAGCGAGGGGCTTTGCCTTGCTAGGGGCTTTCTTCAGACATCGTCTTGAGGTTAGCGCATATTGTTTCGCGAATGGAGTTCAATATCTCTCCACCATCTTTTTCGTGTTTTGTAATGGGAGGTGAGAGTATGATTTGAACGGTGCCCGGATTAATTATGGCACTGCCTTTTTTTATGATATTCCCACTTCCTACAATGGTCAGGGGAACCATGGGACTGTGGGATCGGCTGGCAATGAGGTTGCTTCCTTTTTTAAAAGGCCCTACTGTTCCATCCTCTGAGCGGGTTCCTTCAGGAAAGATGATTACCGAGCTACCTTGCTTTACTTTTTCTACTGTTTGTATGAATGCCTGATACGATTTTTTCCGGTCCCCCCTTTCAACGCGGATGTAACCTGCCGCTGTCATCGCCCAACCCATAAACGGAATTTTGAAGAGACTGGATTTTGCAACCCAGCGTATTTGAACGGGTAAGAAACCTGACAGAGCAAATATGTCAAAATAACCCTGATGATTGGAAACAAATATCTGCGGTTGATCGGTTAGTATGTGTTCCAGCCCGGTGATTTTAACTTTCACTCCATTCCACTGACAAAGTAGCCGACACCAGAGACTTGCTATATTGTGGGATGCATTTCCAGAGCGGTCAAAAAGACGTGCAAGAACTGCGGCGGTTCCAAGTAAAATGGACAGGGAAATAATGAGTGTCCAGAATTTTACGGTATGATAAAAGGGCTTATTCATTCGGCGAAGGTGAAATGTTTAAAGGTAAGAAAATTTTCTTTATTTTATGCAGAGCAGGGGTGGTCTGGGCTCTGCTCTCTATAAATCTCGCTTATGGCTGGGGGCCTCAAGGCCATCGTATTGTCGGTACGATAGCCGAATCTCATTTGACCCCCGAAACAAAAAAATTATCGCTGAAGAGTTTAACATAAACAATCTGGCGGATATAGCGATCTGGGCAGACAAAATTCGGAGAAATAGAAAACACGAAAACCCCTGGCATTACACCAATGTAAAAGAAGGCGAATGGACTTATGTGATTTCGCGGGATTGCCCGAAGAGAAATTGTGTTATTGAAAAAATAAAAAATTTTTCTTCTGTATTGACGAACGTTGAATTGCCATTAAAAAGAAGAAAGGTTGCGTTAAAATATCTGGTGCATTTTGTGGGCGATGTGCACCAGCCTTTGCATTTGGGCAATCTTAAAGACCGAGGTGGTGGAAAAATTCGTCTTACTTATTTAGGGGAAAATGTCACCCTTCATTATTTGTGGGATGGAGGGCTGATTGACTGGAAGAAAGGAAGTCTGCTTAAATATGCCGCACACTTGAATGCTCAGGTACAAGATTTAGAAAAATCGAAGTGGCTTCATTTTAAAGTAAATGATTGGGCCGATGAGTCTCGATCTTTGGCTTTAAAATATGCTTATCCATTAGAGAATAATGAGCTGTCCAAAACATATATATCCAAAGGCAGGGAAATTCTTGATCAGCGCATGGTGCAAGCAGGAATTCGGCTGGCGGACTTATTAAACCAATTGTTGAAAACTGAAAATTAGAGAGGGGGTCTCCTTGTCAGAAGCAAATCCTATTTACTTTAAACAGTTATTGTCTGGAATTGATTTGGGTGTGAGTAATCCATCGGCTCGGTCCATGGCAAACTTTGTCTACCTGATTGGCAACACCGAAACGCGTGAGTGTATGGTGGTTGACCCCGCTTGGGATATCGATGGCCTCCTTAAGGTAGTCGAAGAAGATGATATGAAGTTGACGGGTGCTTTGGTAACGCATTACCACCCCGACCATGTTGGTGGAGAGATTTTTGGAATAGAAATTACAGGGTTGGCAGAATTGATGAGCAAAGCCCCTGTTCCCGTTTATGTTAATAAACATGAAGCTGAGGGTGTCAAACAGGTCACCGGTATCTCTATGTCAGACATGAAGCAAATGGATGGAGACGATATTGTCAAGATAGGATCTGTAGAAATAAAATGCCTTCACACGCCGGGGCATACTCCCGGTTCGCAATGTTTTCGAGTTGCAGATAGTCTAGTCGCTGGGGATACTTTGTTTTTGCAAGGATGCGGTCGGGTGGATTTGCCGGGAGGTGACAGTGAGGAATTGTTCCATACCTTAACCCGACGCTTATCTAAAATTGAAGACCATATTGTTTTGTATCCGGGCCACAATTATGGTGGAAGCCCGTCTGGAGAAATGGGTGATGTGCGAGAATCGAACTCTTATCTGAAAATTAACAGCCTTGATGATTGGCTTTCTATTATGGGGCGGTAAAAATGGCAGCTAAAATTCAAAGTCGTATTCTTATAGCTTATTGTTAAGATTGATTTTTTTTTAGATATTTCCCCTAAAAAACATCTTGAATTTACAACCGATCGAACTTGCAATTGTTGTTCAAATAGAATAAATTCACGCTGATTATCTCTTAATATTTGAGGTGCTAATGAGATCTATTCTGTCAATGTTTTCGAAATCTCCTTTCAAACCGTTGGGGAGCCATATGGATAAGGTCCGTGCTTGTGTGGATCAGATAAAGCCGCTGTTCAAAGCCCTTGATAGAAGAGATTATGATGAGGTTGGAAATGTTTCCGAATTGATTGTGAAGCTGGAGCACGAAGCGGACAAGATCAAAGACGACATTCGCACGCATATGCGACAGACCGTTTTTCTTCCTGTAGATAAAAAAGATTTCATGCATTTGCTCTCGGCTCAGGATGATATATCAGATGCGGTAGAAGATCTGGCAGTGCTTTTAAGAATAAAAAATCTTGATACTCCAGAATCAATTAAAGAGCCGCTCTCTGAATTGGTAAACCATGTAGTTAAAACAGCTTATAAAGGCTGTGACCTTATCCAAGAGCTTGAAGCTTTATTGGAATCTTCCTTCGGTGGAGCGGAGGCTGATAAAGTGGATAAGGCGACGCAAGTCTTAGGCACATTAGAGTGGGAGGCCGACCGCAAACAATTTCAACTGGCACAAAAACTTTTTTCATTAGGAAACCAGATTGATGCAGCTGATTTGTTTCTTTGGAATGAAGTGATCAAAAAACTGGGAGCTGTAGCAGATAAAACAGAGCAAATTGGTAAAACTCTCAGGATATTCCTTTCTCAATAATTAAATTTCCTAATTAATTTTACCCAGGCTAAGGAGCCCGGTTTGGATTTAAATACCTTCCTGCTTTCATTCGCAGTAATAGCATGTATATACATGGCCTGTAATATTGGTGCCAACGATGTAGCCAATGCAATGGGTACCAGTGTGGGATCTAAAAGCTTGACCTTTAAGCAGGCGATTCTGATTGCTGCCGTGGCAGAATTTGCGGGTGCTTTCTTCGTTGGCGGTCACGTCTCCGACACCATTCGCAAAGGAATGCTGGATGTTTCCTTTTTTGAGGACGTTCCTTATCATTTAGTCTATGGCATGATTGCGTCCCTTCTGTCTGCTGCTATCTGGCTTCATATTGCTAGTTATCTGGGCTGGCCTGTTTCCACAACACATTCCATTATCGGAGGGGTACTTGGTTTTGGCGTGATCGCCGGCGGTGTGGATGTGGTGAATTGGGGGCAGGTGGTTAATGTGGTTTTGAGCTGGGTGATTTCTCCTGTTATGGGTGGGTTGTTTGCTTACCTGGTATTTCAATATATTAATAAAGCTATTTTTAGCACACGAAGACCTCTTGCACATGCAAAAGAGTTGCTTCCTTTTATTGTGTCTGTGGTGTTTTTCATTCTTTCAATTGCTATCTGTTATAAGGGATTGAAAAACCTGCATCTGGATTTGGCGTTTTCTAATGTATTGTTAATTGCTTTTGTGATGGGAATTTTAGGGTTTTTCTTATCTAAGGTGTTAGTTCGTTATATTCCGGATGATGATTCTAAAGATTTTGCGCACCAGTTCAACACTACCGAAAACCTTTTTAAATACCTGCAAATTTTAACTGCTTTTTATATCGCTTTTGCGCATGGATCCAACGATGTGGCTAATGCAGTAGGCCCGTTGGCTGCTGTAGTATCTATTCTCGATGGAGGCGTTGTGGGAATGAAAGTTGCCATGCCGATATGGATTCTCGGATTGGGTGGAGGATTTATCGTCTTTGGATTGATGGTTTGGGGGTATCGTGTTATGGCAACAGTAGGCGAAAATATAACAGACATTACGCCCTCCAGAGGTTTTTGTGCAACATTTGGTGCCGCTTCCGTTGTTTTGATATGTTCTAAAATGGGTCTGCCAATTTCGACAACACATACCCTGGTAGGCTCTATAATTGGAGTGGGATTAGCTCGAGGTCTGCCAACTTTAAACCTTGGAATTATCAAGATGATTTTTATTTCCTGGGTAACGACTATCCCCTTCACTGCAATCATCTCAATGATCTTTTTCAAGGCTTTTTTATTATTCCTCCCCTAGCTGATAAAACTGAATCGAAGTTAAAATAAGGTTGCGAGTGGTATAAATCAAAAATAAAAAAAGCCCCTACTTTTACAAGTCGGGGCTTTAGTTATTTTTCAGGGGAGTTAGAGCATCCCGGATATTTAATCAGTTATAGTTTTGCTTCTGTAGATGTTCGGGGAGGGTCCATTCCAGTTTGTCGATATCTGAATTATAATGGGCCAAGGCACCGCAGAAGGAGCAATACTCAATCCCTACATCATAATCAATAGTAACCGTTTTTGCTTTGTGCTCGCAAAATGTTTTCTTGATTGCTGTAGGTTCATCGTCTTTGTCTTGAAACCAGCCTTTAGATATTGTTAGGTCATCCATTAAGCATCTCCCTGTTTCTTACGAGTTCAAAGATCACTGTTATCCTTAAAGTCGTTAGTTTCTCTTAACTTTATCAACTTTTCAAGTCTTAAAATAGTTTTCAAGGCTTAAAACTGGAGGCCTAAAATAATGCATTCAGAAAAACACCTAAAAGGGCAAAATAGTACTAAATTTCAATTTTAGATATGCACGAGAACATCTATATTTTTATTTTTTGAGGGTTACAAAAGACGGTTTTTGGGAGGGGATGCTAGGGGGAAACAATTGCTAGATAAGCGGATTAATTAGGAGTTTTGCAGAAAAACCTGTGATGCCTCTTCGAATTGGAAATACACCTTTTCTTTGATTATTGACTTATGATTCGCTTCTTGCAGATTTAGCCTTTTCCATGCAGAAGGACTAATTTTAAATCGAGGATGTTCATCATCCTGATCATCAGCGGTTTCGCGGCTGATATGATCGGCAAAAAAATAATCGCAGCTTCATGGCGATAGTTTTTTGCTGCTGAAGGATTATGATGGTGTGCAACACTTTCCTGCAACCGTTCCGGCAAATTCCAAGGTCTCAACAGAGAACCTCCAACACCACCATGATCAAAACCCAAATATTTTGCCTCAGCCTTGTACCCGCAATCTCAACTTTTGCGGGCGAAGTCCATAGCAATGCCGAATTGGTCAGAAATTTTTAAGTACATTACCAAGCGTCCAATAACGTGAAGAAGGCCCGCTAGAAATTACCTTTCACCGTCTGTCTCGTTTTTCATTTCACTAATTGTTCTAGCAACCAGTTTACAGGTTACGCTGTGTCTCTAGAAATATTCCATATTGGTCATATGTTTGGGAATACCTTTGAATTGACCGATTACGGAAGTTGCAAGAACCAGTTGGATCAATTGTTTTGTGCCTACAACTCCTAAAGCATGGGAAACTGTTTCTGTCTGGTTTCCATAGCTATAAAAGCACTATTCACAATTTTGAAAAGGCGAAGGATTAGCGCGGGATCGATGCTGATTATTTTTTTCGATCTGAGTAAAGTCAGAATTGGGATCCTCCATCGCTACTTGTAAAAAATAAAAAGTCTTTGGCAGCGAAGCTAAGGGTTCATTTTCTGATATGAGGTCTTGAATTTCCATAAAACTAATTTAGTATCACTTGTGCTGATTTCGTGGAAATCCTCGTTCCGATATTTCAGGGGTATTCTATTTAAGCTTATGCTACTCCTAATTTAAACCACATTTTCAATGTGATAATGTCCCAATCATTTTAGATATAAAGGGTTATCTATGTTCATAAAATCTGAATTTCAGCAAAATATTGATTTTATTGGATCTATTTTTTATGTTCTGTGGAGGAGTGAAATATAGTATTTATTTATTTTTGCCTGTTTTTGGGGCTTTTTGAGAAACTGCTTTGTTTGAGGATTGAAGAAAGCGCACTATTTAAGGTGAAATCAGATGCTTCATTTTTTGCGAGGGCATCGTTTGCGGTCTATAATTGGGTATGTTGCAAACAGGAGCTAAAAAAATTAGCCG
>CALJGH010000171.1 GCA_938073925.1 uncultured Nitrospinaceae bacterium | reverse complement strand
GCAGGGTATTATATTATCCAAAAGTCTCCAAAAACCTTTAAAGAATTTAATAATGAAAATAAATTTAGCGGATGTTGTCAGCGAAAACTGCTTCTCTATCGATGACGGACAAACCCTATTCGATTTAGTATTTCCTGAGCTTAAAGAAGGAAGGTCGGTTGAGATTGCTTTTAACGGCGTAAAATCGATGCTAACCCCTTTTTTGCACAGTTCTATAGGGAATCTGATGGAAAGTTTTTCCAAGGAAATAGTAATGGAAAAACTGGTTTTTTGCAATATTTCACAGGAGCAATTAAAGCAGGTCAATAATTACATCAATCGCATCGATCAAGAGCAACTTCAAAGCTCCTCCAGAGATTCGCTTAGGGAATTATTTGAGGAAGATGAGTTGGGTGATATCGGATTATAAAAAATGAGTTTTTTTGAAAATAAGGAAATCAAAGAACGAAAAAAAGAACTGAGTTTGGAGCCAAATGATCCTGCCGCGCATTTTAATCTTGGAGCAGCTTACGACAAGGCAGGGAAGCTTCACGATGCCATCAAGGAATTTGAAGCAACTATAAAAATTCATCCCAACTCAGCCGAAGCCCATTTTAATCTCGGCGTTCTTTACGAGACCGTGAATCAAGGGGAGAAGGCTATCGTGCATATTCTTAAAGCAGGGAACCTGTTTGGGGATAAGAATGACGCGGTCAATAAAATGGAATCGCGAAGGTTGTTAAAAGAATTCTATAGAAAATTTGGGTTTAAACCTGAAGATATAGAGTGATTGTCCGTTGGTTTTGATGAAGGCCTATTTGTAGCCTAACTGGCGGATGGCTTCATAGGCAACGATACCCACGGCATTGGCAATATTGATGGAGCGAATCCGATCATCGTATTGCGGAATTCGATAGGTCGCCTCTTGATTGGATTCCAACAAGCTTTTTGGCAGGCCACGAGTTTCGCTTCCGAAAAAAATATAAGAGTTTTCCTGAAAAGAATGTTCAAAAAATTCGTGTTTCCCTTTGGTGGATAAAAATATTTTTGGGGTATCGGGTTGGATTTTTTGTAAAAAAGTATTCAGGTCAGGGTAAGTCTCAACTTTTACGAATTTCCAATAATCCAGACCTGCACGTCTCAATTTCGCGTTAGTTATCTCGAAGCCCAAGGGTTCAATAAGGTGTAAGGTGGCCCCAATTGCGAGGCATAACCTTCCAATGGTCCCTGTGTTCATGGGGATTTCTGGTTCAACCAAAACAATATTAAGATTGTGAGGCATAAAATTCTTACTAAAAGGGAGAAAAAGATTGGATCAGCATGAACAGTTCTTCAATTGTCCTTATTGTGCGCAAAAAATATCCATGCTAATTGACTTATCGGTGCCAGCACAAAACTATGTCGAAGATTGTGAAATATGTTGTCGTCCTATCGAAATCAGTTACCAGGTTGGCGATGACGATGTTATTATTTTTGAAGCCAATTTTTCCTGAGAATTTTCTACGCTAAGGTTTTTTCTTTGTTTTTTTATGTTTTTTTTCTCAATCATTTTTTTAACCTCATATTCTCCCTTACCTTTCCAATTGATTTCCAAATAGGGAGGTAATTGTGTGGCTCGATCTATCTCAGCAGATTCAACTTGTTCAGACCTCAGATGAAGGGTTTCTCAAAGATCTACGCCTGTGAGCCTAGCATCAATTATATTGGCGTTGTCAAAATTTGCTCCAGAAAGATTAGCCTTGGTGAAGTCTAAAGCTTCAGTGAAGTCAGTTTCAATCAAATTGGCATTGCTTAAATTCGTATGGCTAAGGTTTGCCTTTGCCAATTTTGCATTTTGAAAATTCAGTCCCGCTAAGTCCAGATTGGTTAAAGTAGCGCCGAAAAGCTTGTCTTTAGAGTCGAGTATTTTTTTGCTTGGCCGTTTTCTTGGCTTCCAGACGTTGTACATCTTTGATTTCCTATTCACTTAATTCAACGTCATCGTCATTTTTGTTTCTTGAGTCTTCAGCCATAAAAAACCTTGGTGGAGCAATTCTTCTTATTTCATGCTAGTGCCGTTTTAAGGCTTGCTTCAAGCCTGGAAGCATCGAGATTTTGTCCGATAAAAACCAGTTTGTTTTCAGGAGTGTTATTCTCCCAAAGTTTATCAAAACGTCCTTCAAACATCATATAAACCGATTGAAATATGTACCGCTTGGTAGAATTTTCAACATTTAGAATACCCTTGCTGCGGAAAACATCCATTCCCTCGGTTAAAAAAAGCATTTGTAGCCAAATTTTCAATCTGTCGGGATTAACAAACCCTGGAAAAGCCAAAGACACGGATGAAATTTCTTTTCCCGGTTCATGGTGATGGGGAGAAAAGGAATCTATGTCCAAAACCTTTTCGATGTCAAAGCCGCCGATATTGAGTATCTGATCTAGATCGACTCCTGCATGAGTGGTGTGGAAAACTTTTGCAGTCGGGTTGATCTGGCGCACATTTTTTTCCAGGTCTGTCAATTCTTTCTTGGAAACCAAATCGGTTTTGTTTAGCAAGATTATATTAGAAAATGCAATTTGTTCCCAAACAACTTCGTGTTCATTAAGGTTGTTGTGGATATGTTTAGAGTCTACCAAAGTTATGATTCCATCTAGCACGAGGGATTTCGATAAGTCATCTTCAATCAAAAAAGCCTGCGCGAGAGGGCCAGAACTGGCTAGACCAGTGCTTTCAATTATTATATGGTCGAAGTCCTTCTGTTTTTCCAGCAAGCGATTTAAAGTTTCAATCAAGTCTCCGCGAATAGAACAACAAATGCAACCATTGCTCATTTCAAATATGTCTGCATCGGCTCCAATAACAAATTCGGAATCAATGCCTATTTCGCCAAATTCGTTTTCAATTACGGCGATTCGTTTTCCATGATTTTGCTTTAGGATATAATTGAGGAGGGTGGTTTTTCCAGAACCTAGAAATCCCGCTAACAATGTTACGGGCAATACCTTAGCTTTTTTTTCATTGATCATGAAATAATATCGTACGATTAGATTTTCCTTATTATAGTCCTGTAATGAAATTTGGTGCGGAATAATATTTTGAGGTAGCAGAACGAGCCTGTTTAAAGGCGCACTCGCGAAAAAGAATAAACAATTGGGGTGCTTTGTAGGTGAATAAAGAACGAACCAATAAAATGTATGTTTGGATTTCGATAGGGCTTGTCACGCGAACAATTGTCCGGTGGGGATTGCCACACAAAAAGAGCATCTG
>CALJGH010000170.1 GCA_938073925.1 uncultured Nitrospinaceae bacterium | reverse complement strand
TCAATTGTCTCAAAAATTTATCGGTTTCATTGGCAACGATGACTCCGTAGTTGGCAGCCCCGAGCCAACCGGACATGATAATGCCCACCGAGCCGGCATGAAAAAGTCCGTTTATTTGATTAGGAAGTTCACGGCTGACTTTGAGCCCCTCAAACTTGGTGCCGAACGAAGTGCCTGACGGATGCAGAGTATAGTGCTTAAAAGTCTTCGGGGTTGAAGCTTCTATATGGTCTATTTTGTTACGGATACCAGGAACATATTTTTCTAGCGAATCGAGGGTAGCTTGCTCCAGTTCGTGCTTATCGTGCAGATACTCTTCTTCACTGAGATTTGCCCAGTCTTTATATCTTGCGTTGGTAGAAGATACGATTGAGTATCGATTCGTTCCGGGGCGAATTTCCGGATAATAAAATGAAAAGGTGCGGCTGGTAATATCTTTGCTCAATATTTTATCAGTACAGTATTCATCAGCATCAGAAGAAAACAGAAGGTCACCGACATGCGGCACCGTTTCACCCTTTTTGATTCCCATATAGACCTGACAACTGGAATCGTTGAGGCGAACATCTTTCACTTTTTTAATATATTCAGGGTCAAAATGTTCTTCACCGGTGAGTTGCTCGATGGTTGTTATGATGTTGGAATTTGAAAGAACGGATTTACAGGGAATATCTTGACCGTTAATACGAACGCCTTTTACGGTTTTATTTTCTACATAAATTTTTTCAACCATACAGTGCGTGCGTATGTCTACTCCATTTTGCAAAAGTTCCTTTTTCATTTCCTTAATCAGGTAATCGGTGCCACCCTGATAGGTGAAGACACCCTTATCCATGAAATTGGAGAACACAATACCATAAGTAATTGCTGGCTCGTCAAGAGTGGAGCCATTGGCATAAGTGATGGGTTCCATAAGGAATCGCCAGACATCGGTGCGACCGGGAAAAAATTTTTCGAATAACTCGCGCGTGGTCATCATTACGTCATCGTAAAAATTCATTGCACGAGTGGTATGAAAGAATTCGTCTACGACTTCCTTAAGGATGCCAAAACGTTCTCGGAGAATATGAGTGAAATCGACTTTGTCAAAAGAGGTATTAAGAGAAAACTGGGGATTATCGAAACGGACGTTTTTGAGTTGAACAACTCGGCTTGAAATATCCTGCGACCAGTATTTCCGCAAGGTTTTTATCATGCCACAGGGGAAACCGTGCAAGGAAATATCCATGATATGACCTCCCTTGCGTTTAAACCAAGTCGCCATTCCACCCAGATTATAATGATGCTCCGCAAGCAAGACTTTATGTCCCAACTTTGCGAGAAGGTTGGCCGAAGTCATACCCGCCAGGCCGCTTCCTATCACAACCGTATCGTAGGCAGACTGTATGTCTTTTAGCCAGTCTCGTTGTTTTGGTGGTTTGCTCATTTTTTTATTTCCGTAAAACATGGAGGTTGGCCATTGAAATGCCACTTAAAGTGGCTCCAATGATACCTAAAAACCCTTGGTCGGTTCCACAGATAAAAAGATTGTTTAAAGGGGTTTTGCCGTTTTTTATTTTATTCGGAGACCCATAGACAGCACCGTTAAGGTGGCCTGTATATTTTTTTATGGTCTTCGGCGTAAATGAGTCTAAAAATACCACATTATCGCGAAAATCGGTAAAAAATGTGAATACAGATTCCAACGCCCGATCTCGCCAATGTTTTTTCGCCGCGATGTAGTCTTTTCGCGGTAATGAGTCCCATTGGGCAAAATTTGCCAGATTGGTCAGCCGAATCAAGCCTTCTTTCATCGGCTCAGGGTAATCAAAATTGTTAGAGCAACAGAGAACCCCGGAGGTGACATTGATCATTTCATCGGGAACTTTGTAATCGAATCGCGGTTGGTTAGAAAAAAAGACGATGCTTTTGTCATAACCTAAATCTCGCGGTTCGCGATCGACTACACATAAAGATTCCATAAAGGAAACCTGGCCGGTTTCACATTCTTCTGTTTCTTTTAATGTGGGCGCACAATGGTTTAGTGTTTCGACATATCCCATGGAAGAAATAATATTCTCGGCGATCAATTGTTCTCCATTTTCGAGAGTTACTGATTCCACTGTTCTGTTTTCTGCGTTAATAGAAGTTACCCCAGACCCCATGCGTAGTTCTCCGCCCAGCTGTTTGAACTTTTCTGCAAAAAGCTGGAGGATGTAAGGCATCCCTCCTACAGGTTTGGCGAAGCCTTCGACAAAGACACTTTTGAACATGATGACAAACTGATAAAAATCCATGTCACCTTCGCGGGCATTGCCGTAGTACATCAACGGACAATTTAGCATATCGATCAGCACCGGATTTTTGATAAAACTTTCCAGGATAGGACGCGAGTTTAATGTTTTTTCATCATTCAGATTCAGTTCATCAAAGGATAGAATTTTTTCCACGAGCTTGTTGAACCCGTCAATCTCTTGCGGGAACTGGTCGGCAACCTCCTGTCGAAAAAATTCAAAGTCATTGGTAAATCGTAAAGAATGTTCAGGGAAGCGGATCTCTGACATATGTTGCTGGCATAGACGAAAGTCGTCATGACTGAAACGCAGTTGCTTGAGAAGTTTTCCGAGGGGAGAGTTTCGAACTCCTTTGGGAGTAAAATTGGTCATCGCATGTAAGCCGACATCGAACGTCCGGTTCTTGCGAACGTAAAAAGAGTTCAAGCCACCCAATACCGTGTGTTTTTCAACGATGCAGACTTTTTTATCGAACATGGCCAGGCGAATGCCGGCAGCCAATCCGGATAAACCGGAACCTATGATTACCGCATCGTATGCCATAACCTGACCGTTATAATTTCATTAAAGACAGATATATTAAACTGTGGGAATTTAGAGTCAAAAAAGGAAGGGGAAAAACTAGCTGGCGGCAAGTCTATCTTTCAAAAGAGGTTGCAAATAGGTGATGCAACCCGCCAATGTCGCCAGATGTTCGTAATCTTTTTCTGGAACTTCAATGTTGAAACGTTTTCTCAGTTCCATGACAATGTCTAGAAAATCCATGGAATCGAGGTCAATCTGTTCCCTGAGTTTGGTATTGTCATCAATTGAGCTGATATCCTCATCGGGAGCGATATCCTCAAGAATGTTCAAAATGATCTGTCGTACTTCGTCAATTGTCATTAATATTTCTCCTTAATAACCCCTATTTTAATTGAAGATACAGCAGATTTCAACCCCAAAATCCTACAGAAAAGTTCCCTTTCAATTTTAGGACATGAAACAACTCGTCAAGCTTTGGGGTCAGATAATGTCAGAAGCCGAAAGTGAGACTATTTTCATAATATCTCATTGGCATTTTTACCATACACGGGGTTGTGATTAAGTATTAAATGCAGGGTGTTATTCCAACGATTTGCAATAAATAGTTTATCGGAGTCAGGTTTAAAAATTAGATTCCATCAACCTTTCGTCAATAAAACCCCAAAATTCAAGTTGGGAGGAGAATCTGGCGTTAAAATTTTTTTTAGTGTATATTCTGAAGCCCTAATTAGTTGTGAAATAGTTTTTATCCCGTACTGATTCCATTCTAGATTTTAAATTTTCAAATAAGGGCGTGAAGTATGCCTGGAACGTGGTCCTCGCCACAGTTGCTCCAATTTTCCACAAAATCTCTCTGTTTTATGAAAGAAAATACGATGTTGTGGAAGGCAATTCAAAATACGCCTTGAAAATAGGTTTTCTCTCTTCTCATCAATTTTGCAATAGACAATGTCCCACCCGGATCAAAAGTATTAGATATTGGGTGCGGAGATTTTCTAGTAGGACAAGAGCTCAGAAAAAAGAATTGCCATGTAGAATCAATAGATGTGGAAGATCCAAAAGAAGTGAAAACGATAAAATATTTTACCAAAATGGATTTAAATATTCCCAACCCTCCGATTGATATTGAAAGATTCGATTATGTCCTTTTACTGGATGTGCTGGAACATTTGGCAGAGCCAGAAAAGTTTATATATCATTTAAGGGTGAAAGCTAATGGTAAAACTCCCAAGTTCATAATATCCGTTCCAAATATTGGTTTTTTAATGATGCGTCTTCAGCTATTAATGGGAAGGTTTAGTTATGGAGTCAGGGGTATTTTATATTTGGGACACAGAATGCTTTTCACTTTTAAAATTATTATACGACTTTTAGATCAGGCTGGATTTAAAATAATACAACACAAAGGTTTACCCGGGCCCTTTCCGCTTGCAATAGGTTTGAACTCTTTAAGTAAATTTTTACTCA
Organism: uncultured Nitrospinaceae bacterium; assembly: GCA_938073925.1. Classification (GTDB taxonomy): domain Bacteria; phylum Nitrospinota; class Nitrospinia; order Nitrospinales; family VA-1; genus UBA8687. Next base: position 1,010 of record CALJGH010000170.1, on the reverse strand, counting down.
TGGTAAATGGTTTTTTAATAAAAATATTACCCAAACTATTTTCCTACCAGTGTATTTTAATTTCCAGTCCTTACTCAATACCGGAAGCCTTGCTTAATTCGACCGTTCAAAACTCTCCAGATTATAAGGATGGATAATATAGAAGTGGATAATCCAAAAAGTTTGAAGGATGGATATTTTTTAAAATAACTTTTGGATTACGGTAGAGCTAACTACACCTGCTCGTCTATTCTGCAGATTCTGCCGAAAAATTGTTTAGCAGGATTGTTACACTTTTCTTCATCGGTTGAAGATCGCCGCTTTTTTTTAAAAACCTTTTTTGGTCGGTTTTTTGAGTCTCCAGGAACAGGCGTTTCTTTTGAGACTTTTCTGATTTCATCGAGAAACAGCATTTTTAAAAATCTCTATAAGGCTATATAAAACGTTACGGCGAAACTTTCTAATAAATTAGCAGAAAATCATGAAAAATTGGGAGAAGCGCCTATAACTGTACACAGGAATACGGCAATTTTACAAAGGTATTTCAGTGATGCATCTTGAAAGATGCTAATCACACTTATCATTGCAATTGCAACTGCACTAAAAAACAAAAGCACGAGTCCTGTCCCATTATCTCCATACAGCTCCAGCCAATGGCCTCAATTGGAAATAAACCCCAATAGAAAAATAGGATAGAAATAATCCGGTTTTATATTTTCCGGTATACAGACAAAAAACATAGCAAAAACATCAAACCGATTTGTCCGAAAGAAACTATAAAAACCTTTTGCGCAAAAAAATTCCACCATCTCTTGATACCACTTATAATTTTCACCAGAATATGCGATTAAATCCCGCTCATGGAGGCTGTGCAGTTTTTTGAGCGACAACCGTATAATATTTTTTCTAGAGCAATATTTAATTAGCAATATAGATACTAATTCAAACCCGAAACTTTCAGTCTCTTTGAAAATTAAATTTATCGGGCATTTCATGACCCTATTTGAAATCAAAAATAAAATATTTAAGAA